>CAZFSC010000074.1:0-17357 GCA_964521585.1 uncultured Limnohabitans sp. | reverse complement strand
ATATACATTAGGATTCTTCAAGATTAGATAGTTATAATCTCATTCTCTCTACCCATGCAAATTTGTTATTGATTGAGATAATTAGATAAATGGATCTAATCATGGCCATTGGTAATCAGGAAGTCGATTTCAGCCTGAAGAGATGAAGATATTCCTTGAATTTTTTTCTATATCAGCGGTTTAAAGTTGTTTTTCTCCCAAAAAAAATGGCCTGCTTAAACAGACCATGTAAATAAGATAAAATGAAAATTCTCGATTATGCTTTGGCGAACTGATTACAGCCAAAAGATGCGCCGGTGATAAATTCAATTGATTTGGTGTCTGGATTCAAAGGTTTGCCATCATTCAATACCGGAATAATATAATCGGGATCCATTTTTGATTCGATGTGGCTGAGTTTATTACACTCCCCATAATTTTCTTTTTTGGCAACTACTGGTGCCTCTGGCTCCCAATAATTACAATTTGAACATACTGCTTTCATAATTTTATAAGTTTATATTTCACTTTTATATATCCTTAAAATACGACTTTGTTAAGATAAATGCTTGAAAAATAATAGTTTATAATTAAACTAAATTAAGTTTGACTCAGTCTAATCTGCCAATCCTTTCCCCTCGGAATTCTTTTTACAACATAGTCAACCAGATTTTCTAACCTAAAAAATTGAATTCCAATAGCTTATGTTAAAAAATTCTGTTGGTATTAGCCAGAGTAAATGCTATTGAAAATCGTATAGAACTAAAAAAAGATATTTCAAAACATCCAGGTTTAAGTCGCTTGCAGTCAAGGGTGGAGCTGACGGCCGGTTTGGGCTTGGAATTTTGCTTGTCGACATCGATCCAAAAAGAGCCAAGTATAATTCTATCCAGTTTTCAAAAAAAAAAGCGCAACTCAACAGGGAATTGGGAGTTGCGCTTTTTGGTTTTAACCAATTTAGATTTTAGATCTCCTCTTCAACGGACCCGCAATTCAGCATTTTATCTCCGAAATAAGGGTTTCGGATCTGATCGGAAGCACTGAGCCAGAAGGCACCTTCATTGTTTTTAGCCATTGGACAATACTGCTTATAGAGTTTGCCTTCAGTGATTTCCCCTGTTTTCGCCAAAATCAGGATCTGTTGGGATACTATGTCAAATGCAATTCGCTGGACTTCGGTATCGGTGGTTTCAGCGATTTGTTGCACCGTGGCTTTCATGCTTTCTTTGGTTTCCGTTGAGGAATTTTCCAGGATATTCAAGAGGTTTTTGGCAGCTTGGCTAGCTTGCTCCCCATCAGTGGCTACCAAAGCATCTTTCAGATTCAGGTAGGATTGGACAATATTGGTAATGTTTTGATCCGCAAAACTAACAGTAGCTGTACTTTCCGAACCTGTCGCAGCCTGCATATCGCCGCTATCCTGCATTTCCATGTTTTCAGAATTTTCATTTTCCTGAGAATCAGTTGATTTCTGTTCGCATGCATAGAATAGAGTGGCTACTAAGGCCAGACTGAATGTTAATTGTAGTTTGTTCATGTTTATTTAGTTTTTGTGATTTTTTTCTTTTTTAAAGTGAGGAAAAACAAAGTAAAACCGGAGGCTACCGTTGCCAGTCCTGCCAGCGAGAAAATTCGGAGTAAAAGATTGTTGAAATCGTCCCTTCCTGCATAATCCATGGTGTGAAACATCCAAAGAGCGTCAAACCAGCGCCAACTTCTGTGCCGTACTCGCTCGAAGCTTCCACTTTTTGCATCGATGTAGGCCGTCAATTTTTCGGGATGATCAAAGTGAACTGCCCAGGCGGGTAGCGGACGACCCCGGTATTCGTGATGTGGACCAGTCTCAGTCAGATATTCTATGTTCTGGATCTGGAGATTTCCTTTGATGTAGATTTGTGCAATCTGTCTTGCCTCCTCCTCGCTGATTTCCCCGCGGGGCTCACCGGTCTTGGCGTTGAATAGCTTGCTTTCATTGATCCAATAATAGGGTTGGTGGTTGACAAAACGAAGTTCCATGGAAGCCATTTCCAGAGTAGAATCCAATAGTGCCGGGTTGACCAATTGCGAAACAGTCTCATGCATCATATGTTCTTGATGAAAATGATCTCCGTGAATCTCATCGATATCAGTCCAGCTGAAATATAGACCGGAAACCGTCCACAACAAGAATTGAATTCCTATAAAAACGCCCAAAAACCGATGGATCCTTCGGGCGAAGTATTGATTGTTTTTTCTCATTTATTCGGCATTCTCAACATCAAAGGTTATTTTGGTTTTGTCCCAAGCCATACTGATCTGAGTAGTTTTTGGGCCCTTTTCGGTCATTTTGAAACTCAGGGTTTCCACCGATTCAGACAGATTCTCTGGTTTGACCTGAAATCGAATCACATCTTTGCTTTGATCGTAATCGTCCGCAAGATGCATGTCCCAAACCTGATTCAGTATGACGGTCCACTCATTTTGGCCAGGGATAGTAAATAAGCCGTATTTACCTGCTTCAACTCGCTTGCCGGCGATCTTTACAGGCTTGTCAAACTGGATTGAAGTAGCCTTATGTGCACCGGTGACCCATACTTCATTCATTGCTACCAATCCGCCAAACACCTGTCTTCCTCTCACGCTTGGAGCCGAATAATCCAGGTGGATATGATTACCTCCAGTCATTGCCATGGCGGAGGTTCTAGGACTTTTGGAGGCCTGCGGTTTTTGCTCATGATCAGCGTGGTTCATTGCTTCATCAGGAGACTCCATATGACCGTTCTGATGTTCCATTGTTCCTTCGGAAGATTCCATTCCGTTGTTGTGGTGATCGTTTTGATTGCTTGATTTCTCGGAAGAGCAGGCTGCTAAGCCGAGGATACTGAGTGATAAGACTAGCTTTTTCATAGTATTTGGGTGGTTTAAATTTGTTTTGGGAAAATTTACTTTTTAATGTCTATGCTCAGTAGAAGATGTTGCTGGCATCGAGCTTTCAAAATTCAGAACAGGTTGACCTTTCAAATAAGTCTTGGTAACCTCCCCACAAGTCAGCATAGAGTTTCCAAAATAAGGATTACGGATCTCTGCGGATTCACTCAGCCAATAGGCACCTTTATTGTCAAATGCCATCGGGCAATATTCCTGATATATTTTGTCTTTGGTCAGACCAAAGGTCTCTGTCAAATCAATAAATGCATTGGAGAGTTCGGCAAAATGGTTTCGTTGCTGCTCCAGCTTCGGTTCCTTGGCCATTTTTTCACTAATTCGCTGGATTTCATCCTGGATCCGCATCCATTCTTCATGGGAGGGACCTTTGACCAATCTCATGTCCACCTTTGGAAGATAGTCAAGCAGGGCTGTAACTGCCTGTTGGGTGGCTTTGGGATCATCACTGACCAGACTGTTTTTCACTTTGAAATAGTCCTCAGTCAATCGGGTGATCTGGGATTGGAAAGCACCGGGGACTTCCAGAGTTTTCCTTTTCGGGCGATTCATCATGCTATAGCCTCCGGCTAATTGAGAAGCAGCGTCAATAGCAAAAACCCCATTGGTTACGATTTCCTCTCCCGCTTCCAAACCTGCTTCAACGGTGTACATATCGCCAATTTTAGGACCTATGATGATTTCTCGCATTTCAAAAGCAGGATAGTCGATATTGGGGACTTTCACATAGACAATTGAGCGCTTACCGGACCACAGCAGGGCGGTTCTGGGAATAGCAATCGAAATATTTTGAGCCTTCGCATTTGTCATTACTTTAGCGGTGACAAACATCTCCGGAAGGAGTTTTCCATTTGGATTATTCACCTCTGCCCGGAGTGAAGCTGCTCTGGTGTTTGGATTTAATATAGGATCAATATAGCTGATCTTAGCCTGAAAGGTTTGTCCGGGAATCCCAGCTGCGGTAAAGGTAATGGGATTACCAACGGACACTCTGGGCAGGTCAGATTCATAAGCATCGAGCATAACCCAGATCCTATCCAAATCTACTACATTGAAAAGTACGCTACCTGTGGAAACGTAATCACCCACGGCAACATTTCGCTGAGTGACTATCCCGCTGTAGTTGGCCTGAATATCAAATGAGGTAATCGGAGTTCCGGAATTTTCGATGGTTGAAATTTGGGACTCGGATAGTTTCCATAATCGCAACTTTTCCACAGCAGCTTGATACAATTCAGGGAAGGTCTGCTTGGTCTTTGCTGCTTCGAGCAATTCTTTCTGAGCCGTCACTAGCTCTGGGGAATAGATGGTAGCCAGTCGTTGACCTGCTTTTATTTTCTCTCCAGTAAAGCTGACGTAAAGCTTTTCGATTCTACCCGGAAACTTGGCAGTGACCGAAGCATTTTCCCGCTCATCGGCTTGAATTTTTCCTGAGAGAACCAACTCTCCGTCTCCTGTCATACCACCTACCAGAGTGGTTTGGACATTTGCAAGTGCGATGGCTTCTGGAGTCATTTCATAGACCAAAGGATTGGTAGATTTGGAGCTGGTACTTGTGGCAACTGGGATCAAGTCCATGCCACAGATCGGACAGTCTCCTGGTTCGTTCATTTTAATCTGAGGATGCATGGAGCAGGTCCAGAGTTGATCTGACAAAACGGACAGTTCATGGTCATGATCCAGATCAGCTTCCTGCTTTTCTGATGGGCTGATCAACCAGCCAATACCGATCCCAATGACCAGCAATAATGCTCCAAGAAGGTATAGTTTTTTAGTTTGATTTTCCATTTGATTAGTTGGAATAAGAGTGAAGCGAAGCAGCGGAAAGCAAATCCAGCATGGCTATCGAATTATATTGTCTGGTAATAGCAGCGATTTTGGAAAACTCATAGTCCAACACCAGTTGCTGGGCTCGTAGTACTTCTTCAAAATCCTGCCCGCTAGTGGCATAAGCAGTCAAAAGCAATCGTAAGTTTTGCTTTGCGAGATCCAATTGTGCTGTATAAAGCTCAATATTTCGATTGGCATCTTCGAAATCCCGGATAGTTTTTGCCCAGCTGATTTCCAATTGGTTGAGGGTACTTTCTTTGTTTAGCCGCACGGACTCTTCAAGCAATTCCGTTTCTTTTATTTTGCTGTTTATTTTTTTGCGATAAATAGGGAGTGTTAATGTTACCATCGGCATAAGCATATTATCGCCTCCCATCATCATACCGTCTTCTATTCTTGGTTTGAAAGGCATGTAATTTACCCCAGCTCCCACCATTGGCTTTCCTTCAAGTTTGGCCATAAGTTTTTGCGATTCCAGTGCAGCTAATTCTGCATCGTACATCCCCAACATTGGATTATGTGCACTGATGCTATCTAGGATCTGTTGCTTATCGATACTTAACTGGAAAGGCATCAAAGGTTCAGGTTCCGAAATTTCTTCTTCACGATCCAAATTCATAAGCTTGTTCAGTTCTGCCACCAATGGAATTTTATTTGCATAGAGCAATTTTAGCTCATTCTCAAGTGTGTTGATTTGAAGTCTCACTCGCAGTACATCGGTCATACCTGGACCACCTGAAGTCATGGCGGCTGGTCCGGACATCCCCGTATTTTTAGTAGCGTTGCTTTTACTTTGGGACTGATTTCCCATAGAATTCATTCCCCCGCCCCCTCCGCTCGAGGCAGTAGCATTGGGAGAAGAAGGCATTGGACTGGCAGATGGGCTCCCAGCGGAGGACTTTGCATTCTCAAAGCGGGACAAGGCCATTCGCTCGTACCTTTGTAGGATTTCTAGGTTTTCTTCAGTGATCCTGATCTCCTCCTGCAACTCTGCTAAAGTATACCAAGTTGTTCTGAACTGGTAAAAGAGGTTGTTTTTGACATCGAGGAAAAGCTGGTACCGAACTAAAGCCATTTGATCTGCCTCGGAAGCCTGTGCTTTTAGCATTCCAAACCAGGGAAACATCTGCATGAATCGGATATCCGCCACTTGATTTCCCATAAACCGCTCCATCGGTCGGAAAAAAACTCCCACCTGTAGCTCGGGATCAGGAAGGCTAACCTGATTTCCGCGTTCAGCTGCTGCCAGGTATTCCTGATAAGCGGCTTTTAGTCCGGGGTTATTTTCCGCTGCTTTGACCAAATAGTCGTCGAGTGTTTGTGCCAAAGCTGACTGGCTAAAACCTACCAGGAGCATGGCCATTATAATTAACATTTTCATCTGCTTATAATTTGTCTTTTCTGTCGTATGAAACTTCGCATGTATTAATATTCATCACAGTTTGTGACTTTCTACTCATGTTCAATTTCATAGCTTCTTATTTTTTAATTTTCGCTCAGCCCACCAGCAATACAAGGTGGGAACCATAAATACGGACGTGATTTCAAGCACCATGCCTCCCAAAGAAGGAATGGCCATAGGGATCATGATATCCGATCCTCTTCCTGTAGAGGTAAAGATTGGGATCAAGGCCAAAATGGTAGTTGCCGTGGTCATCATACAAGGGAGTACTCTTCTTTTTCCAGCTTCCAGAACTGCTTCACGAACTTCTTGAACCGAATTGGGTAAATTCTCCTTAAAACTCTGATCCAAATATGTGGCAACAACGACTCCGTCATCTGTTGCTAGTCCAAATAGGGCAATAAAGCCCACCCATACCGCGACACTGAGGTTATATTCTTTCATCTGGAAAAGATCCCTCACATTAGTTTCGAAGATGGAGAAGTTCATAAACCAATCTTGACCGTATAGCCAAAGCATTAAAAATCCTCCTGAAAACGCCATAGCTATTCCGGAAAACACAAATAGTGTGGTTGATACAGCTCTAAACTGGAAATAGAGTATTAGAAATATCAGTATCATAGAAAGCGGCACCACAAGGGAAAGCCTTTTTTCTGCCCGAAGCTGATTTTCATAAGATCCGGAGAACACATAGCGCACGCCTGAAGGAATGACTAATTCACCGGAATCAATTTTACTTTTCAGGTACCGTTGCGCATCTTCTACCACAGTCACCTCGGCAAAGCCAGGCATTTTGTCCAAGAGGACATAGCCGACCAGAAAGCTGTTTTCTCCACGGATCATATCCGGACCGGGACGGTAGGTAATATTGGCCAATTGTCCCAAGGGGATGTAATTTCCAAGCGGGGTTGGCACTTGAAGATTTTCAATTGCGGCCGGATCATCCCGATATTCCCTGGCATAGCGTACCCGGATCGGGAAGCGCTCCCGACCTTCGACGGTAGTGCTGAGTTGCATTCCACCGATGGCAGTTTCTATAAAATCCTGTACATCGACCACATTCATGCCGTACCGGGAGATTTGTTCCCGATCGATATCGAGTTCGAGATAAGGCTTACCCACAATTCGATCTGCAAAAACTGCCTCCTTCTTGACGGAGGGGACTTCTTTCAGATATCGCTCGAGCTTCATGCCAAAATCTTCGATTGTCTTGAGATCTGGACCATATACTTTGATTCCCATCGGAGCACGCATTCCAG
Source organism: uncultured Limnohabitans sp. (assembly GCA_964521585.1). Classification (GTDB taxonomy): domain Bacteria; phylum Bacteroidota; class Bacteroidia; order Cytophagales; family Cyclobacteriaceae; genus Algoriphagus. The sequence continues at coordinate 9,965 of CAZFSC010000074.1, read as the reverse complement.
TCTGCAACATCACCAGTCTTGTCTCGATTGGTTGAAGCTTCGGTGAGGAGGTTACGCCCGGAATATTGATCACTCCGACGATTTCCTCCCAGATATCATCAGGGGAGGTGATTTCAGTCCGCCACTGTCGGAAATATTCCCCATCATCATCCGGTATCAAATTGGAAGTGACAACCAGATTGGGGGTATTTAAGTCCGGGTCATAGTATCCTCCCGATTTCAATTCATAGAATCCTTCTTCGTTGACTTTGAACCGAAGTCGATTCCCATCGATGTCGGTAGCATATTCCGATTTGTAATTGATGGTGTTCTCAAACATCGAAATTGGAGCTGGGTCGATTGCAGTTTCAGCCCGACCAGCTTTTCCTACCACCAATTCCACTTCTGGAATAGCTGTTACGAGCATATCGAGTTGCTGAAGCACTTCCTTATTTTCAGCTATACCGGAATGCGGCATTGTGGTAGGCATCAGGAGAAATGAACCTTCATTAAGGGAAGGCATGAATTCTTTACCCATTCCAGGAAAAGTATGGCTTAGACCAGACCAAAACCCAGTAGTTCGGATATTGACTCCGACCACATCAAATGTTTTGGGAATGAAACCAAATACTTTATTAAACCCTATCCAAATACTTAATCCTAAGAGAATTATAAGTATTGGGAAAGTTAAAAATTTCCCTTTATTGGCAAGGCACCAGGTCAAGATGCGAGGATAAATTCTTATAAATAAAGAAAAGCCTCCCAATACGAACACAAGAAGTAAAGTGATGAAAATAAAATTGATGAAAAAACTGAGGGATACGCCTAAGGGCATCCACTGTTCTGTCAATAGCCAAGTGACGGCTAATAAAGTCACGGCAATTATCAACAGACTTTTATGCTTTTCGACTTTTTCCGGAAAATGAAAGGCTGCAGTATGTATAATTCCATAACCAAATAGAACCCAACCAGCCCAGGACCAAATCGTAAAAGCAATAACGATCCCCAGAATTATCAAGAGGTAGTTGATATACCTACTAATCTGTCCTTTAGATTTTTTGATGGAAAAAACCCAATGCGAAAAAGCAGGCATTATAAGTAGCGTAAATATCACTGCCGAAACCAGCGCAAAGGTTTTGGTATATGCCAAAGGTCCAAAGAGCTTGCCTTCTGCAGCCTGAAGGGTAAATACCGGTAGAAAGCTGATAATAGTCGTGCTGACTGCTGTTATTATTGCCCCAGATACTTCCGCTGTTGCCAGATAAACTGATTTAAGTTTGGACTGACCTTCAGGAGCTTTCTCGAAAAAATGAAGAATATTTTCATTTAGAATAATTCCCAGATCAACCATTGTTCCAATGGCAATTGCGATCCCTGAAAGCGCTACAATATTGGCATCAACCCCAAAGTATTTCATAAAAATAAAACACATCAGAACAGCCATAGGTAACAATGCTGATATCATCAATGACGCCCGGATATTGTACACCATTACAATAATGACAAGAATGGTGATGAGAATTTGCTGGGTAATCGCTTCGTAAAGGGTTCCCAAAGTTTCGAAAATCAAACCAGAACGATCATAGAAAGGCACGATTGTCACTTTGGAAATTCGCCCGTCAGCCAGTGTTTTGGAAGGTAATCCTTCAGAAATCTTTTCGATTTCAGCTTTTACACCTTCAATTACAGCCAAAGGGTTGTCTCCGTACCTGGCGATCACCACTCCTCCTACAGCCTCTGCTCCCGACTTATCCAGGATTCCACTCATGTTCCGGACCTGCGGTCCGATATTCACTTTGGCGACATCTTTAATCCGGATGGGGACATTGTTGGTGACTTTGACCACTGCCATATCCAGATCAGAGAGTTCTTCGACGTATCCAAGTCCCCGTACAAAATAGTCCACTCGATTTACCTCGATGGTATTTGCACTCACATCCAAATTACTTTTTCGGACAGCTTGCATGACATCCATCAAGCTTACTCCATTGGCCTTTAATGCCGCTGGATCAACATCCACCTGATACTCTTTGACATAACCTCCCACTGAAGCCACCTCAGAGACTCCTTCCACCGCTGTCAGCGAATAGCGGACATAATAGTCCTGAATTGTGCGAAGTTCGTGCAGATCCCAACCTCCTGCGGGATTACCTTCAGCATCTCTCCCTTCAAGCGTGTACCAAAATACCTGCCCTAAAGCTGTTGCGTCTGGTCCTAGTTTAGGCTGAACTCCCTCTGGCAGCAAACCGGATGGGAGCGAGTTGAGCTTTTCCAGTACCCGAGAGCGACTCCAGTAGAATTCGGTTTTTTCGTCGAAAATGATATAGATACTTGAAAATCCAAATGCAGAGCTACTTCGGACACTTTTTACCCCCGGTAAACCAAGCAGGGAAGTAGTCAGCGGATAAGTGATTTGATCTTCCACATCCTGTGGAGATCGGCCCATCCATTCAGTAAAGACAATTTGCTGGTTTTCTCCGATGTCCGGAATCGCGTCGACAGGGACGGGGTCCCTGGGGAGAAATCCAGTATCCCAATTAAAGGGTGCAGTCACCACTCCCCAAGCTATAATCAGCAGGAGTAAGAGAACAGTAACTAGTTTGTTTTCAAGAAAAAACTTGATAATAGAGTTTAGCATAACTTAATCCGGTAAACGATTGAAATATTCCTTTGCCCAAACGGACAAAAGCTTGTTCTTCCAACTCGCGTGAGTTGGTTTACCGATAGGATTAAATTAAGAAGGATTGGTGCAGCACCTGAAAATCCTGTTTCAGGAAAGGAGGGGGATAATCTTTATAAATTGAGTCAGTCTGTATTGGTAAAAAAGTAATGCCAAGAAAGGCAAATACCAATGAGATCGTGAAATCATGATTAAGTTCAAGATTGGAATCAGATTTTTGAATATCCTGATCCAAAATCAATAATTCAAATTCATCCTCGCAGCAATCTTTTTCTTCATGTGTCGGAACTTCTTTCAAGGGATGACAGTCCGGCTTCTTTTTGACCATCCCACACTCGATCTGGGAAGCTGAAAAGCCAATAGCCTCCTCCATTTCTGTACCCATACAGGAATGGATAGTCTTTGCCAATCCTACATTTCCGAATAGGATCAAAAGAGAAAGGGCTATGGAGAATATCTTTTTCAACAGTGCAAACTTACGAAATTAAATGAATCAAGTTCAATAACATGAAATTTATCGCCTGTAAACTACTGTAAATCAGATTTTTTAGTTCCATCTGTCTCAAAATACAAATGATAATGCTTGCTACAGCCAGGATTGAAACCTGATTTACAATTCGGACAAGTATTATTCGAGTTCTGGTATTCAGTAATGCTTAATTCAGTTCCGCAGACTCCGCAAAGGATGGCTTTGGTCCCAAATTCGGATTTTGGCCAGACACTGGGCTGATGATCGGCAGTCTCTTCATGACAGGAAAAACAAGGATAATATTTGTCACAGCAATGAAATTTGATCGCTATGATATCCAGATCCGAATGCCAATGCTGACAGCGGGTCTGTTGATCCACAGGTTTGCCGTAGATGTTTATTCCCTTGATCTGTGAGTGAACTACCGGCAAAAGCGATGCCTGTTGTGCCATTGAAAATTTTACCGTGGTCATCAAAAGGGAAATCACCAGTAATCCGAAAAGAGGTTTCATAAGAAGAATTTTAGCAAAATTATTCAGCTTTTGCTATAAAACCAGCTTTCTTAACCGCATTATAGATATCCTCCGGATTCATATCTGGAGTATCTACAGTCAGGATTCGGTCTTCACTATTGAGATCCACCTCCCAAGCTTTGATCCTAGGTTCGGCATTGAGTACTGGTGTGACGGCAGCAAGACATTTACCGCAATTGATGTTGGTTTTGAATTTATAAGTTTTCATAACTAATATTTAAGATTGATTACAATTTTTTACTTTTTAATCTGAGACTGTTCAAGACTACGGAGACCGAACTGAAAGCCATTGCGGCTCCGGCGATCATGGGATCCAGCAAAAAGCCATTAATCGGATAGAGCAGGCCAGCGGCAATCGGGATTCCGATCAGGTTATAGATAAATGCCCAGAAGAGATTTTGCCGAATCCCATTAACAGTCAATCTGGAAAGCCGCAAAGCTTTTGGGATTGCCTGTAAATCCGAGGAAATGATTGTCATTTTGGCCACATCCATCGCGATATCCGATCCGTGCCCCATGGCGATGCTGACGTCTGCCTGCGCTAAAGCTTCCGAATCATTTATCCCATCACCTACCATCGCCACAATCCTACCTTCGGCTTGAAGCGATTTGATGAAATTGGATTTATCCGATGGCAATACTTCCGCTTTATAATGAGTCAATCCCACTTCTTTTGCTACCGCTTGGGCAGTTTGGGAATTGTCTCCTGTCAGCATATACACTTCGATTCCCTGAGATTTTAATTTTGCGATTGCATCTTTTGAACTAGGTTTGATCTGGTCAGCAATTGCAATTACTGCTAAAACTTCATTTTCATTTCCGAAGAAAACGACCGTTTTTGCTTCGTTCCGCCATTCTTCCGCCAATTCTTTTTGTCTGGAATTCAACTGCGCATTCTTTAAGTTAAGCAATTTTTGATTTCCGACAAATAACCTTTCGCCTTTGGTAGACTTAGCTTCCACACCGTTTCCGGTAAGACTCTGAAACTCATGGATGAGGACAGGGGCTAAATTTTCAACCGCAAATTTTTTAACAATTGCTTCGGCCAAGGGATGCTCCGAACTGGACTCCATAGCCAATAGGAGTGGAGCATATTCTTGCGCCACCGTTTCATTGATCCATTCGAGATTGGCGACTTCTGTCTTTCCTGAAGTAATCGTACCTGTTTTATCCAGGATAATGGAATCAACTTGGTGTGCCAGTTCCAGGCTTTCGGCATCTTTGATCAGAATTTGATTTTCAGCTCCTTTTCCTATACCTACCATGATGGCAGTAGGAGTTGCAAGTCCCAATGCACAAGGACAGGCGATTACCAATACTGCGACCGAAGTAAAAAGTGCATGGGTGAATGCATTTTCGCCACCGACGATCATCCATGTCGTAAAAGTCAAAATAGAAATCACTAAAACCACCGGTACGAATACCCCAGAAATCTTGTCCACGAGTTTTTGAACGGAGGCTTTGCTGCCCTGTGCTTCTTGTATTCGTTGAATAATCTGGGAGAGGAGGGTTTCGCTTCCTACCTTTTCAGCGAGGAAACTGAAACTCCCTTTTTGGTTGACAGTTCCTGAATAGACCTTTTCTCCAGGAATTTTCTCCACTGCCAGGGGTTCGCCGGAGATCATGCTTTCATCCACAAATGAACTTCCGGAGAGGACTTCTCCGTCTACCGGGATTTTCTCTCCGGGCCGGATGATGATTTCATAGCCTTTTTCCACCTCGCTGATTGGAATTTCTTTCTCCACTCCGTCAATTTTGGCTTTCAGCGTTTTGGGTTGAAGTCCCATCAATTTTCTCAAGGCAGAACTGGTATTGGATTTAGCCCGGGCCTCTAGAAGTTTTCCAAGAGTGATGAAGGTGATGATAACCGTGGCCGCTTCGTAGTAAACATGTGGCTCGATGCCTCTGGCAATCCAGAATTGAGGATATACCGTATTAGCAAAGCTGAATAGAAAGGCGATCCCGGTACTTAATGCTACCAGAGTATCCATGTTTGCTTTGCCGTACTTGGCTTGCTTCAAGGCACCTTCGAAAAAGGGCCGACCGAAGTAGAACAACACCGGAATAGACAAAACCAACGAGATCCATTTGCCGGGTTCCCAATGCATGAAAAACATTCCTAAGATCACTACAGGGATAGTCAGGAATGCTGACCAGATTAATCGTGTTTTTGTTTCCTCATAATGCTTGTTCTGGGCATTTTGTCCAGCTTCTATGGCGTTATCCTCAGTAATAATCAGCCCATAGCCAATAGCACTAAGGGCCTGGTTAAGTGTTTCAGGATTGGTGTTTTCGTTAAATTCTACCCTCACCGAATTGGTGGCAAAATTGACCTGGGCCGATTCTACGCCCGGGGTATGCTGCAAAATAGATTCCACACTGGAGGCACAGGCCGCACAGCTCATGCCAGTAACTGGGAAGGTGCGTTTGGTTGTGAGAATTGCTTCAGTTTCCATAATTCAAAATTCGGAAATGCAGGGCGGGTAACTCTTATAGAATTTTGATTAAAATTTATAAGATTTTGAAAATGGGCATACGGGTTCAAATCCGGTCCAAATTACCGCGGAATGGCTTGGTATCTTTTTTAAATTCGCTGGGTGTCATTCCGGTTTCCTTTTTGAATTGGGATGAAAGATAGGCGACACTACTGTAATCCATCAGATCAGCAAGCTCAGAAAGACTCATTTCATCATAGATCAGCAACTCTTTGATTCGCTCGATTTTGTGTTTGGTAATGAATTTCTCAATTGTAATTCCTTCTACGGAGGAGAAAAGTCTGCTCAGGGAGGTATATTCCTGGTTGAGCTTTTCCGAAAGAAATGTTGAAAAATTAACTTGAAGGGGATCTTTCGAATGGTGAATCTGTTGGATTATCAAGCTTTTAATCTGTGAAATCAATGCGGATTTTTCAGATTCCAATAGCTCAAAACCCTGCTTGGAAAACAAGTTTTGCAGGGAATGCTTCTCAGATTCTGTCAAAGGGTTTTTTAGGTATACTGTACCTAACTCCACCCGTTCAAATCCAATATTCTGTGATTCCAGTGCATCCTTTACAGCAGCGATACATCTTGGACACACCATATTTTTGACATGGATTTTTGCATTCATTTCCTTATAATCTTTGGAATATGAACCCTTTTTGATTCCAAAAAGGTTCGTTTAATATGTTTTATCCTATTAAGAAATAATTATTGAATTTAATTTTTCTATTTAAATAAACTTATCTGCCCTGAGCTTGTTATAACACCATACACCAATTTAAAGAAACCTAAAAAATGAAAAATCTAAAATTAGTATCATTGGGGCTTGCCGTTCTTGCCACCAGTTTTATGGTAAGTTGTGGCGGCCAAAGTACCGAAGAGGTAGTAGAAACTGAGATCGTAGTGGAAGAGCCGGTTGTACAGGAAGTTCCCAATACGGTAGTAGACATCGCTATAGCTTCTCCAGCTCACACCACTTTAGTAGAGGCAGTAAAAGCAGCAGATCTAGTAGGAACATTGACTGGGCCAGGTCCATTTACAGTGTTTGCTCCCACAAATGCTGCATTTGAGGCACTCCCTGCCGGAACTGTTGAGAATCTATTAAAGCCTGAAAACAAGGATAAATTGACTGGGATTTTGACTTACCATGTTGTTGCTGGTAATGTTACTTCCGGCGATTTGACTGACGGGCAGGAAGTTACAACCTTGAATGGTCAAACTTTTAAAATTTCAATTAAGGATGGTAACGTAATGGTCAATGGAGCAAAAGTAGTGACTGCTGATCTCGTTGGATCCAACGGAGTAGTACATGTTATTGACTCAGTTTTGATGCCTAAGTAATTTAAACTAGAACATTTAAACCTGCTTCGGCAGGTTTTTTTTGCCCTAATTTATCCTCGTAAGCCATTTTTATATAAATAGCGAATCTGCCCTGAATTAAAAAGCTTCATTTTTTATTCAAAAATTATGATGTAGGCTGAGCTGTGTCTGGGCTTTGCTGTAGCTATTGACGGTCTGGTTCATCCAACCCGCTTGAATGCGTAGATTATTACGAAGACCATAGCCTAAGCCTAAATAAGTTCTGTTTCGGTCAAAATATTCCACTGATCTTCCGTCTCCTATGGATTTTTGACCATTGATGAAGATTTCATTGTAGAGAGCGAGGTAGAGTGCATCCTTCTCAAGCTTAAGCCGGTTCAGTGGGATATTCAGAAAAAGATTATAGCGGTAACGCGTGCGAATGTTCTGACTTTCCACCCAGCGCTGTTCAAACCGAAACCGATGGATAAAGTAGAGCCGCGATCCGATTTTCTGAGGCAAAAAAGCCTCCTGATAGATTCGGTTTTCGATTGTATTTTTACTGCTTTCCCCAAATTCCCCCGTAGAAATGAAGGCATATCCCATCGTAAACATGATGCCTGAATCAGTGGGTCTATAGGTCAAGCCGCTTCGTAATAGCAATTGCTCTTTGTCTGAGGTCAATTCCCACAATCGTAATTGATAATCTCCCTGTATTCCAAAGCGACTATTTGCAAATTGTTTGGTAAAAAAATACATGTACCATGCTCCCAATTGATCATCATCGACGGTAGTTTGAGCCGGACTAGATCCTATGAACAAACTTGCGATAAAAAGAAGGAAATACTTTTTCATATCAAATAGGAGAATTTCAAGGGGAAAGTATTTATGGAAATTAAGGAGCGAAATCAGCTTATTTCTATTTGAAAATACAAGATCTTTCCCCGAAATCATTATGTTCTTGCCCAATCCTATCCCTCATCAGACAATGGAGAACAAGTGAATTTGTTTCTTCTTTCGGTTTTTTATAAGGATTGGTTTTTAGGTTTAAAAATCTGGCAATAGAAGCATTTACCAATCTTCCGCGATTAATCCTGTTTTGCAAAAAAATAAATAGGGTTTTGCCTGTAAAGAATTTCGCTGAATCAACCCTCTTTGAGTGAAGATTCAGCGAATGAAAGAATGCATTGATTAAGTATTGGTAGTGGGTCTATGTTCATTCATTTTGCCGACTACAGTATCCAATACTGCCTTCATCTTATCAATTGAATCAGTGAGTGCCTGCATGGTAGTAGCGTTTTTACTGACTACTACAAATGGTTCCATGTTTTCCAATCTTGCCTCAATTTTGCATTGGATATCGTCGGCACCTGATTTTTCGGCATTTTGATCCGAAAGATGAACTTCTACCCGTGTGATTTTGTCGACAAAACGGCTTAATCCACGGTTAATTTTATCACTCACTTCTGCTTCAAGTTCGGTGGTTCCTTGAATATTTTTATCTGTATTGAGCTGTACGATCATCATAGGGTAATTAGTTTTTTTATGGTTAAACAATTGGTTTATAGAGTGAATGTTTAAGGATTAATTTGGTAAGCTCTGAAAAAGCAAAAACCAAAATAATTTCAAATCCACCCATATACCTAAATATACTGATTTTATCTCAAAATCTCTAGTCAACCGGACTAAAGAATTGCCATAATTGGCCTCCAGAAACATCAAATAACATGTTTTAGGAAAATTATACTGACTTAAATCCTTGAAAAGGAATCCTTTTTGTGCCTTATTCAAAAAGATCAAAAATGGAATTAAAAACTGAAAATTAATGGGAGATCAAATAGTTAATGATTAACATTTTTCCACAAAAAAATATCGATAACAGATCAGAATGATAGATCCAGGTAGGTAAATAGACCGAATAAAATCAGAATTATACCAGCAAAAACCTGTACATATTTACCCAGGGATTGTTTGACAAATTTCCCAGTCTTCAATCCGATAAAGGTGAATATCATCGAAAAGAATCCAATAAATGAAGCCAGCTCTAAAGGGTTTACATCTTTGAGTCCCAAACTAAATCCTACCAATAAATTATCTAAACTGAGACCCAAAGCGATAAGAAGAAGACTCTTTACTGTGGTGACAATTCTGATAGTTTTTTCTTTCTGGCTTTTGGTTTTAAACGTGGAGTAGATGGTATATATCCCAAAGCCAATCAAAATCAAACTTCCGATTAAATCTGCTATATCACTAAGAAACGATTTTAAAAACTGACCAATAAACAAGCCGACCAATGGAATGACAAATTCCACAATCGTGAATACAAGCACTATCCTCAAATGATATTTATCAGTGCCTAATGCTCCCAGGCCCAGTGCAAAAGATAGATTATTCGAGGCGATGACAATGCCTAATAAAATGAGGTCAATAGTGGACATGTACTTGTTCCGCTCTGGTTTCGTTTACTTATTACTGTATATCCGCTTTCTTACCAGCAACTTGATTAAATATGGTTTGAAGGCCAT
>CAZFSC010000073.1:5684-17578 GCA_964521585.1 uncultured Limnohabitans sp. | reverse complement strand
ACATATTTTGGAGCTGCAATTATGGCCCGATCCAAGTAGATGGAAGCCGAATCATTTTTACCTTCCCAAGCATAGCTTCTACCCACCAGAATCAGAATATCCGCATACTCCGGATATTTCTCCAGCGCTCTAAATGCTATTTTTCTACCCTCGATGTACTCCCCTTCAAGGATCAAAACCCGGGCTTCTGCCATCAAGACATCCGGATCAAATGACTCCTGTGCACACAGCGAAAGATTCACGCCGATCGCAAAGATACCGATCAATACTATCCGCATTAGGCTCATGATGTAAGGGTTGCCTCCATATTTTTCTTGTCCTCTGATTTTTTAAAGCCTGTCCGGATCATCTGTCCCCAGCCACCTTTTCCTTTGACAAAGTCCCAATGTCCCAACAATCCCCACCAAACCACTCTCGGGTGGATCAATAAAGGTTCGGATAAAATAGTCCAGATCAATTTATTGAGGTCTTTTCGATCCTTGTAATTATTGAAAGCAATCTGCTCATATAATATGGCGAACGAGGAAACCAAAATCGTGAGCAGATACATGATCAAGAATAAAGAGACGAAGTAGAAAGCACTGAAATCCCCAATGATAATAAGTGCTACGGTGTAAATTAGTCCAAGTGACTCAAAGATTGGTGCCATTTTTTCGAAGAATGACCAAAACGGATAAGAGACCATCCCCATTACACCAAAATTAGGGTTGAGCTTCAATTGCTTGTGCAGTTGTAGGGTTTCGATAGTACCCCTCATCCATCTATTTCGTTGACGGGCTAATATTTCCTCCGATTCTGGCACTTCAGTCCAGCACAAGGGATCCGGCACAAAATCTACTTTGTAAGGGATTTTTTTCTCTTCCATGTATCTGCGCATCCGCACTACCAATTCCATATCTTCCCCGACTGTCTTCGTTAGATACCCACCCACTGCCAATACCAGATCCCGCTTGAAAAATCCAAATGCACCGGAAATCAACATCAACCCATTGATCCTGGACCAGGCCATCCTTCCCATGAGAAAGGCGCGGAAATACTCGATAACCTGAAATCTACCAAGTTGCGATGTGGGTACCCTGTATTTGACTACGGTTCCATCCAATACATCACAGTTATTGGCAATCCCGATCACCCCGCCTACAGCAATCACTTTTTTATTGGTCTCTTCCATAAAAGGGACTACCATTCTCGAAATTGATCCCTGTGAAAGTATACAATCCACATCAATACAGGCCAAAATTTCCATTTTAGATATATTGATCCCAGCATTTAGAGCGTCTGCTTTTCCTCCATTCTCCTTATCAACTACAGTCAGTTTGTTATAAGATCTGTTCCTGGATTTATAAATTCCGCGAATGGGTTTAGTTTCGATTTCAGGAGAAAAAGCAAAAGCTGTTTTTTCCAATTCAAAGGCCTCAATCAATTTCTCCAGGCTGTTGTCCTTACTACCGTCGTTGATAATAATCACCTCTATTTTGCCATAATGTAAGGAAAGAAGGCTTTTGGCATTCTGAACGATAGATTCTCCTTCATTATATGCCGGGGCCAAGATCGAAACTCCCGGTGCTATGGGAGAAGTGATCACATCATCAAAATCGACAAATCGTTTTTTCCTTCTGTAATCCCGCATTTCCAAGGCACTGAGCACCATAATAGTCAGGTAGATAATTACCACTGCGAAACTGATCAGGAGGAAAAGGATTCCCAAGACCTCAATCAGCAGATAAAATAAAAAGCTATACATTACTTAATAAGGGATCTTTGATATGATGATAGATTTCTTTGGTTTTTTCGTCATTGGAGCCGAGGCAAATGGCTTCAAATTTTTCAAAATCCAATTTTGAAAGACTGTCAAAAAGCTGAAATTTCAACTCAAATGAAAGTTCTTCCTGAATCAATGAGATGATTATGGCGATGGAATCCTCATTTCCCAAACTTCCGGCCACTTTGATGGCAGTTTTGGCAAGCTTCGGATTTTGAGATTTCATCGAATCATTGATATATTCTTCGTATCCTGGCATTCCGAGTGTTTTAATCGTTTTCAGAATTTCCACCTTTTCCACATCTGTTACATTTGGGAAAATTTCACCCAGCTTTTCAACTAGGTCCACCCTTCCCACCATTCGGACCAGTTTGTATCCAAACAACCGCACACTGAGATTGTCAGAATCAAAAAGGTTGACCATCACCAATTTGCGGGTGGGATATAAAAATTTGATAATCCGGAGGTAGTTCATTTGTTGCCAGCTACTAAGCGGATATTTCTGATCCCTCAAAAAATTCAGGTCCACCATTTCCGATAGGTTCAGAATGGCAGCAGCAGCACCAGAGCGAATATGAAAATTAGAAGAGTTCACATGACTTTTGACTTGAGGGAGCAATTCATAGAGGTCCATCTCATTGATTTGGACCAAACCTATGGCAATAGCATCCCATTTTTTTGAACTCAAAAGCTTTTGGGTATAGGTCAAAAGTCCCAATCGTCGGTAAAGTGTTTTGAGCTTTTCCTTGAAATCACCCTTCATTTTTTTATTCAGGGAAATGATATTTTCAATAAGCACTTCATTATAAAGAGCTTTATTGCGATTCTGTTTCGGAAAAAAATTGTTCAATTCCTCTTCAGTTAGGGCCGCTATTTCTTCGATTTCAAAATTGAATAGAATCTCCGAGAGCGGTCCGGCAATTTCTTCGCGATAGGCATTTCTTCGATTCTCCAATCGATTTCTTCGGGTTTTAAAAATTACCATAAACACAATCATCGACAGCGAAATGGTCAAGAATAAGACGATGATCACCGTAATCATGAAGATTTTGAAATCATTGAAGTATCCAAAACCAATTTTATAATCTGGCTGAAAAGGACTTTGGTTAGCCAGAGCTACCAGATCTTCATCTGTTCCGATGGGTTCTTCAAGTGGAAAAATATCATTGCTCCGAAGCAAATTGGCTACAAAAGCAGACGCAGCCTCTTGAGGGTTTTCCTCCTCATAGATTAAAAATTTCAAATCGGCTACAATAGAATCCTGTACCGCTAAGGAATCCCTAAGTGCGAGTACGCTGGCTATAGAGTCAAAAGATGGAGAGATATATAACCCATCTTCCATGGTCCAAAGTGAATCAATGGTCAAAATTTGAATCCTTTCCGCACCTTTGATTGGTAAAACCAATTGATAGGTCAGCCCCGGTACAGTTTTCTGTCTGACGAGAAATTCTACAAATTCAAGTGAATCTTTAAAATCGAAAGAATCCTGTGACTGTGCTTTAACTCCTGCTAGCAAAAAGCAAAAGCTGAATGTAAATATGAGATTTAGTTTCCTCCGCATAGAGTTACTTTAAAACACGCTTAACTCTAATAGCCAGTTCATTGGGATTGAATGGCTTAGGAACAAAGTCTGCCACACCAAGGTTAAATGCCTCTAAAACAATAGCCTCCTCTTCGCCGAGTGAACTAAGCACAATGATGGGGGTTTCTGGTCTGGTTTTTCTGGCATGATGAATAATTTCTATTCCATTTTTGAAGGGAATCATTACATCTGTGATAATCAAATCAGGATCTATGGTGTCAATTGCTAGTATCCCGGCATTACCATCCTTGACAAGAATAACCTCATATCCATCCTTTTTCAATTTAAATTGAACCATACTGGATATAAGCAAATCATCTTCAATAAGTAAAATTTTCTTCATGCTTTAGGGTGTGCGAAAGCTAAAGATAGTAGCTATTAATAATTTTCTTTGGAAAAATCCCTTTCAAATAAAAACAAAAAAAATCATTTTTTTTTTAGTTTCTGACAAACGTATTTCAACCCTTTCCTCCTGCCATTAATCAAAAAAATGGACGACTAAAAATAATTAAAGATTATTCCTCAAAAGTCTTTTACTAGCTTGCTACATAGACGAAATCTTTAAAATCAAACAATCACAACAAAAACGATCATTTGTATCATCCACATTTTTACCTGTGGAACGTGTTAAAACCAAATTTTAAACTATGAAAAAAACCCTACTTAAAGCAGGCGCAATGTGCATCTTGTTGAGCAGTGGGTTCTTTGCTTCCCAAGGATTTGCACAAAGCGATCCCTCCGGAATGAGAAGAGTCACTGACACCTATGCAATTACTAATGCCACTGTTTTCACTGCGCCTGGCAAGACTGGAATCAAAGCCACTGTTCTCATCAAGGATGGATTAATTCTGGATGTTGGATCCAACATTTCCATCCCCACTCAGGCACGTCAAATCGCTGGGGATTCGCTCTTCATTTACCCAGGATTTATTGCCGGAGCTACAGATGCAGGAATTACCAAACCAAAGGATCCTGAAAAACCCGAAAATTTCAATTCCTCCAATCCCCCGGATGAGATTGCAGGCATTACACCCTGGAGATCTGCAGCAGATCAGTTTGCGATGGATAGCAAAGTTGCCGATCTGCGAAAGTCAGGATTCACGGTGATTCAAGTCATGCCTGATGGTGGAATGATCGCTGGAAAATCGGCAATCATGATTTTGGGAAATGAGTCTTCACCAAATCTTATTAAAGAAAATACCGCACTTGCAGCAAATTTTAGAGGAAGCAGGGGAATGTATCCTGGTACGGCTGCAGGAGTAATGGCAAAATTCCGGGATGTCTATAAAAATGCAGAGCTGACAAAGCTGAACGTTGAAAAATTCAATTCCACAACGGGAGTGAAAAGACCTGCTTTGGATGATACCTATGATGGGATGCGCGATGTAATTTCTAAAAGCACACCTGTAATGTTTACAGCTCCATCTGAACTGGAAATCCGAAGAGCAATCAAACTACAGAAAGAATTGGGATTCAATCTGATCCTGACAGGTCTGGAAAAATATGATGGAGTGATCGGGGAAATCAAAGCATCAGGGGCAAAAGTTCTGATCAAAGCTGAAGTCCCGGATGACAAGGCAATCAAAGCACAAAAAGACGATGTCTCTGAAGATATAAAAGCACAATATGCCCGAGTAAAAGAAGCCTATGAAAAAGCAATTGCCCAGGCAGGGAAATTGGAGGCGGCAGGAATTCCTTTTGCATTCAGCCTTTCTGGCGTAAAGACCAACGATATCAGCAAATCCCTCAAGACTATGATTGACAATGGACTGTCTAGAACCGGTGCCTTGGCTGCCTTGACTACGAATCCAGCTGTGATGTTGGGCCTGAATAGAGAAGCAGGTACAATCGAAAAAGGAAAAATGGCCAATCTGGTATTGGTTACGGATACGCTTTTTAAAGAAGATGCTCAGATCAAGCATGTGATTGCAGATGGCTATTTATTCGACTACGAGATATCCAGTAAAAAGAAAGATTCAAAAGCTGGTGCTGAGGGTGCCGTAAAAATCACAGGAAACTGGAGCTACACCGCAGAAAGTCCTGCAGGTAGCGGAGGTGGTATCGTGATGATCAAAAAAGAAGGCAATGATTACACAGGAACTATTTCATACGATGATCCGGGAGGATCTGGTAAGTTGACCTCTCCGATCAAAAATGTAAGTCTGAGTGGTCAGGCACTTTCGTTTAGCTTCGACGTCACCGCTCAGGGAATGACAATCACTGTGGAAATCTCCAGTACAGTAGAAGGCAACACTATGACCGGTACAATGTCCCTAGGACAGTATGGGTCTTTTCCTTTCGAAGCTATTCTCGATCCCTCCATTAATGCAAAACTTTAAAGAAAAGACATGAAGAATTTAAAATATTTTCTGGCTGCAATGTTGGGACTGAGCTTTTCTTTTGCTTCAGCTCAGACTCCTAAAGGCAGCGTGTTGATAAAAAATGCTACGGTATTGACCGTAACCAAAGGCACCCTTCAAAATACAGATGTATTAGTCCAAGACGGTATCATTAAAAGAATCGGTTCTAATATCTCTGCTCCTTCGGGTGTACAGACTATTGATGCTTCCGGTAAATACCTGATGCCTGGGATCATCGATGCTCACTCGCATGTGGGACTGGATGTAGTCAATGAGGCCACCTCCCCGATCACTGCAGAAGTTCAGATGAAAGATATGGTCAACCCTACAGAAGTGGGAATCTACCGAGCCTTGGCAGGTGGGGTGACGATATCACACGCCATGCACGGTTCTGCAAATGTGATTGGAGGTCAAAATGCGACTCTCAAGCACCGCTGGGGCACCATGAATCCGAATGACATCATCATGGCGGATGCTCCACGGACAATCAAATTTGCCCTAGGGGAAAATCCTACCCGTGTACACGGTCGCGGCAATGGCATTCAACCAAGAAGCCGAATGGGTGTCGAAGCGGTCATTCGAAATGGATTCAATGAAGCGATTCAATACAAAAAAGCCTGGGCTGACTATACTGCGGCTGCTTCTCAAAAGGGCAATATTGCCACAGCTCCTGAGTACAATGAAAGACTACAGACATTGGTCGATATTTTGGATGGTAAGATCATAATTCACTGCCACTCCTACCGAGCAGACGAAATCTACATGCTGATCAACGTCGCCAGGGATTTCAACATCAGCAAGCTAGTATTCCAGCATACCAATGAAGGCTTCAAAGTGGCTCCGGAGATTGCCAAGTATACGATGGGAGCATCTGTATTCGCGGATTGGTGGGCTTACAAGTTTGAGGTTTATTACTCCACAGCTTTCAATGCTGCGATTCTTAATGAGAATGGTGCGATCACTTCCATCAACTCAGATTCTGCAGAGCTGATTCGTCACCTCTATCATGAAGCAGCCAAAACACAGCGCTATGGCGGGATGACTGATGATGAAGCATTGGC
Source organism: uncultured Limnohabitans sp. (assembly GCA_964521585.1). GTDB lineage: Bacteria > Bacteroidota > Bacteroidia > Cytophagales > Cyclobacteriaceae > Algoriphagus. The sequence goes on along the minus strand of CAZFSC010000073.1, from coordinate 10,813 downwards.
TATGATCACGATCAATCCAGCCAGACAATTGGGTATAGCTGACAAGGTCGGCTCCATTGAAGAAGGCAAACAGGCGGATCTGGTGATCTTTGATCAGCATCCACTATCTGTATATACCGTTCCTCAGATGACTTTTGTTGATGGTGTAAAATACTTCGATATCAAAGAAGACAAGAACGATCAACGTCTGACAGTCAGCCCTACCGAAATGGTGGAAGAAGTTTACCTACATCATCAAACCGAAAGATGCATGCAGGATACAGAGCATCTTTTTGAGATGACCAATGCCTTATTCAATCAAAATTAATCCCCAAAAAAACGAAGACATGAAAAGACTAACCAAAACCTTTTTCGCCTTCTTGATCGCTTTGCTGCCAATGATGGCCATGGCTCAGATCGACGGGGAGTTTATCAAACCCCGTACAGGCAAATTCTTATTGAAAAATGCTACCGTAGTCACCATTACCAAAGGTGTATTAAATAATACCTCAGTGCTGCTTGAGAATGGTGTCATCCAAGAGATCGGTACTTCCATCGCTTCCAATGGAGCAGAAGAAATCGATTGTACTGGTTTATTTATTTATCCGGGAATGATTGACAGCGGAACCCGTCTCGGTTTGGCTGAGGTAAGTTCTGTACAAGAGACCGTGGACTATGCTGAAGTAGGCAATGTCACTCCAAACATGCAGGCTTTGACAGCCGTCAATCCCAATTCAGAAGCTATTCCGGTGACACGGGTTTCTGGAGTGACTACTGTATTGACCGTCCCTTCCGGGGGGTTATTTCCAGGCACTGCTGCGCTGATCAATCTTAATGGCTACACGCCGGATCAGATGTTCGCCGGATTTAAGGCCGTGGTAATGAATTTCCCCAACTCAGGAAGAAGAGGAAGATTCGACCGCAGAACAGACGAAGAAATTAAAAAAGCCAATGAGAAAGCTTTGAAAGAGGCCAATGAAATCTGGGAAAATGCAAAAAACTACCACAAACTGAAAAGTGAGGGAGCCAAATTGGAGTACTATCCAGAAATGGAGCAATTGGCTAAGGTGATCTCGAAAGAGCTCCCACTATTGGTAGAGGTAGAAACCGCCGCTGATATCAAAGAAGCTTTGAAATGGCTAAAAGGGAAAGATGTAAAAGTGATCTTAAGTGGCGTTTCTGAGGGCTGGAGAGTAGCAGATGAGCTTGCAAAAGCAGGCTATCCGGTGATTACCGGACCGATTCAGGCCATCCCAACCCGCGAATCAGATCGCTATGATGCGGCTTATGCAAATGCCGGAAAAATGGCAAAAGCCGGAGTAAAAGTGGCCATCCGAACTTATGAAATAGAAAATGTCCGAAATCTTCCTTTCCATGCTGCTTTTGCAGCAAGCTATGGATTAGGCAAGGAGGAAGCCTGGAAAGCAGTGACCATCAATCCTGCCGAGATATTTGGTCTAGCGGATAAATATGGTTCTGTAGAAAAAGGAAAGGTAGCCAACCTGATCGTGGCAACAGGAGATCCTTTCGAAACCAGATCGCAGATCATGCATGTCTTTATTGATGGGTATCGTATTCCACTTTCTAACAGACATATCCGACTTTATCAGGAGTTCCTGGAACGATCTCCCGGATTGAAATCGAAATAATTTGTCCTAAAAAGAAAAACCACAAGAATCACTTTTTCACAAAGTCTTTCTTGTGGTTTTCTTATTTTACAGCCCTATGAAAAAACTGAATACCTTTCTTATAGCAGCGCTGCTGTTTGCACTCTACTCCTGCCAGGCTGAAAATGAAAACAGGGAAATCAATACCCTGATCGAGGAACTGAAAACTATCCATGCTCCGGACAAGCGGGTGGCCATGTGGGACATCAGTTTTGAAAATGATTCTCTGAAAGGGGAAACCAATCTGCCGGAAGCTTATGAAACTCTTTTGCAGGAACTGAAAAACCAAGAAATCCAATTTACAAATGCAGTCAACCTGCTCCCGGACGCTGCACTTGCCAATCAGACAAAGGCTCTGGTCACAATCTCTGTAGCCAATATCCGAAGTCAGCCGAAGCACTCGGCGGAATTGGCTACTCAAGCGCTGATGGGCACACCACTCAATGTATTGAAAGAAGAAGATGGCTGGTATTTGGTACAGACACCTGATCAATACCTCTCCTGGGTAGATCGGGCAGGAATTCATCTGATGACTGAAGATGAGCTGGAAACTTGGTATCGAACTCCAAAATTGGTATTCACTGATCTGGTGGGATATGTATGGAAGAGCCCAGACTCCGGGGAAATCATTTCCGATTTAGTAGCTGGAGATATTTTGACAATCCAACAGGAAACCAAAGATCATTACCTGGTCACATTGCCTGATCAGCGTGAAGGCTACGTCGAGAAATCAAAGACCCAAGAATGGGATCAGTGGATTGCCAGTCGCAATACCCAACCAGAAAGTCTGATTTCTACTGCGAAACAAATGATGGGCACGCCCTACCTCTGGGGAGGCACCTCCATCAAAGGAGTAGATTGCAGTGGATTTACAAAAACGATTTTTTACCTCAATGGTCAGATCATTCCCCGGGATGCTTCACAGCAAGTCAATGAAGGAGAGTTGATCGATGTGGACAAAAACTGGGATAAATTACAAGTCGGAGATCTTTTGTTTTTTGGAACGAAAGCAACTGAAGACAAAAAAGAACGAGTAGTCCATGTAGGCATGTGGATCGGAAATGGAGAATTCATTCATTCAAGAGGATTGGTACGGATCTCCAGTTTTGACCCGAATAATCCCAATTACGATGAATACGAACTCAACCGGTACCTCCGAACCAAGCGGATCGTAAATGTGCCTTCTGAAAATATCTTATCAGTTTCCAACCTTATTACAACCCAGCAACCATGAAAACATTAACCACAGCCATCAGTCTCGGACTTCTGACTTCCCTTAGTTTGAATTTGGGTGCTCAGCAATTGGATGGCTTTTTACAGAAAAATATAGCCAAGCAAAAAACCATCGAACAGGAATATCTGGATGCGGTCCAGTTTGATCGCTTCAAAATTCACCTCATGGAGTTGACCAAAGCGCCACATATCGCGGGAACTCCCGAAAACGAGGCCGTCGCAGCATACATGAGTAAAGTCATGGAGGAGGCTGGAATGAAGGTAAAGTCCCATCCTTACGATGTATATCTCCCAAATGATCCAGGGGAATCTTTGATCCAGGTTATCAGTCCGGTAGTGATGACTCTTTCTCAGCAGGAAGGCCCAATCGATGGGGACGCATTTTCTACAGATCTCAGATTGCATAAAGGATTCAATGCTTTTTCGGGTTCAGGAGATGTCACGGCAGAAGTGGTCTATGCCAACTTCGGAACCAAGGCGGATTTCGAAAAACTGAAGGAAATGGGAATAGATTTGAAGGGAAAAGTCGTGATCGCGCGTTATGGTGGTAACTTCCGAGGATACAAGGCAAAGTTTGCCGAAGAAGCCGGCGCTGCTGCTTTGATCATTTATACAGATCCAAAAGATTCGGGTTCTGGCAGAGGAGCAGTTTATCCGGATGGACCTTTTTTCAATGAAACCACCATCCAAAGAGGTTCATTACTGACACTGGATTACACCGGAGATCCATTGACACCCTTCGAGCCGGCTCTTCCGCTGGATGGCGAAAAGCAAGTTAAAAGACTCGATCCTAAAGAGGTGGCTTTTCATACGATCCCTGTTTCACCAATCGGATATGGTGCAGCCGAAGAGATTTTAAGTCGAATGAAAGGAACCAATGCTCCGGAAAACTGGCAGGGAGGATTGCCTTTCGAATATAAAATCACCGGCGGATCAGACCTGAAAGTTCGGGTAAAAGTGGATCAGAAGCCTGAATTCATCCGTGCCAATAATATCGTAGGAACGTTTCAGGGAAGTACCTATCCAGATGAGTGGATCATTCTAGGAAGTCATTACGATGCCTGGAGTTTTGGTGCTACAGATCCCAATTCAGGTACGGCCATGTTGCTCACGCTGGCTGAAGCCATTGGCGAATTAGTCAAAGAAGGAAAAGCCCCAGCCCGATCCATTCTTATCGGACATTGGGATGCTGAGGAACAGGGTGTCATTGGTTCCACGGAATGGGTAGAGCACTATCAGAAAGAACTTGCTGCCAAAGCGGTAACCTACATGAATTTTGACGCGGGAGTATCTGGAAGAAATTTCGGGATTTCTGCTGCTCCTACTTTGAAAAATCTCATTATTGAAGCGGCTAAGGAAGTGCAATATCCGGACTCCTCGAAAACAGTGTATCAGGTTTGGGCGGGGAAAAACACCGAACCCCGAATCGGAAATCTGGGTGGAGGTTCTGATCATATTGCCTTTTACATGCACGTAGGTATACCTAGCCTCAGCGGTGGTACGGGTGGTCCCACTGCATACCATTCGAACTACGATAACTTCAATTATTACAGCAAATTCGTCGATCCAAGCTTCAAAATGGGTGGTACAGTAGCCCAGGTGATCGGGGTACTTGCGCTTCGCATGGCAAATGCTGCGGTCATACCCTATGATGTGCCTCGCTACGCTCAGGATCTGAGGATTCACTTTGATAACGCAGTCAAAAATGTGAGAACGATTGCTCCAGACTTCAATTCTTTTGATCAGGTGGATGCAGCGATCCAAAAATTAGAAACCAGTTCTGCTGCTTACGATCAAGCCTTAAATGCTGCCCTCGAAGCAAATAAACTCACAGCTCAAAGCATCGAAAAATTAAACGACGGTTTGCTAACTCTGGAAAAAAGCTGGATCGATCCAAAAGGAATGTATTATGGAAGCTGGTATCGATCACTTTATGTGAGCACTGATCCATTCTCAGGATATGCTTCCTGGATTCTTCCGGGGATTCAATTTGAAGTAGAGACCAAGTCCACTGATCGCCTGGAAGAATGGGATACCCGATATGCCAATGCCATTTTAGATCTCAGTGCAAAAGTGGAAAAGCTGACTAAGTTGATCAAGTGATCGTGAAATTTTAAAAATGCAGGATCAAATCTCCTTTAATAAGAGGGAATTTGATCCTGCAGAATTTGATTGGAGTCTCTTCGTTTTTTATTTAAACGCATGCAACTCCCCCTTTGTAAAGGGGGCCAGGGGGATTGGTTCCCTCGG
>CAZFSC010000073.1:0-5584 GCA_964521585.1 uncultured Limnohabitans sp. | reverse complement strand
CAATGGAGCTTGTGGGATGATCAAAAATTGGCCTTCGCCAATTGCTCGTTCAAATAATTCTTCAGCTCCTCCCCTTCTTCCACGGTCACCTCTCCCGGAAGCCCTAGGATAAATCGCGCCAATCCCGGCAATTGCGGAATCTCTCCGTTGAAAAAATATTGATTCCGATTCTTGATGTACATAAAAGGCCTTGCATTGGGATGCTCCTCCATCATCAGTTGATAAGCTTTTTTACTTAACTTCAATTTGACGAGAAATTTATTTTTGCCTGTAAAACCAAAAAGTTGTGTTCCCGGCAAAACATGTTTTGATTCAAATTCCCATTCGTTCTGGCTGAGAACCACCTCGCCGATCCGTTCAATTTTGAATACTTTCATGCTTTTACTTTCCACCTCAAAAGCATGAATTGCTTCGTAATTCGATGAAAATGCAACCGGCTCTACCAATCGGTCGCTTGTCGTGTCAGAACTCAGCGAGTAATAATCCTTCAGCCAAACCTGTACTTTATCCTGAATTCCTTTACCGATTTCATCTACCAATCTGCCCAGATTCGCTTTGAAAAGCTCTTCGGTCACTTTCTTGACTTCGGATCGTACTGCCAATTTTTTCAAAATTGAATCGTGAAGCAAATTTCCCTTTCCCTGCGTTTCAATCAAACTTCTCAGCCATTGGCTTTCTTCCGCCGAAAAAGTACCATAACTCAGCGTATGATCCATTCCAGGCTGCTGTTGGATTTTATATTTGCTGTATTCCTTGATCACCTCAAAACCCAAAGCCTCCAACAGTTTGAAATAACGATAAATAGTCCGCTCATCTGTTTCAAGTAATTCTGCCAAGCGATGCACGGGTTTTCCGATATTACCTTGCAATAAATTGATCAATTTGAATACCCGTAGAATTTTCTGTTGTTCGATTTGGGATGCCTGCGCCATATTCCTGAAATTTTAATCCAAATTAGAGAATGAATCTTTTCTTTGGAAATCCTTTGACGCTTATTGTCATTTCAATTTTCCCTGATCTAGATTAATTTTCTTCTAATTTTAACCAATGAGCCAAACTTCCCGGGAAATCAAGATCTTGGTACAGCGCTACCAACTCTCTTTCTTCGCAGTGTTTTTTTTACTGACCTACTGGATGGTGGGTTTTGATGGCATTACCTTCAGTGATGATGTCTTTTATATTTTGGCTGGGGAAAATTTCTGGAAAGGAACGATGGAGGTCACCGATTACCACTTCTCCAGTCGCTGGGGCGCGTACATTCCGGCAGGTTTAATCGGCTTTCTCTTTGGCTACGATCCACATACGATATCGGCCATTTCGCTCATCAGCTACATCAGTACTTATTTGCTCTTGCTTCGGATTACCGAAGGCAGAAAGTCTTTACTGATCATGAGCCTTTGGTTTTGCACACCAGTCTATTTTCTTCATTTTCTGACCAAGGTCTATCCGGATAGCCTGCTTGTATTCTGGACTTGTCTGGTGCCTTTTGCTGCGATTTACCGGCAAAAGTACCCAGTCAAAGCTGGGATTCTTCTGGTTTTGGGTCTCTTTTTGGGATTTCTGACCAAAGAAACCATCGTTTTTCTGGCTCCTTTGCCAGTCCTCCTGTTCTATTTTGACATTAGGGAATCCAAAATAAATCTCACCTTCTACTGGACAATGCTCATGACCGGACTGCTCCTTTTAGTTGGGTATTTATCCTATTTCTGGGTTGCCTTTGGTGATCCGCTTTATAGGATCAGTTCCATCAATGCCGGTCATTACATCTCCGAATACACCTATGCCGACAAGGGAATTGGAGCAATTATCAAACGCTTAACTATCCTACCTTTCCAGACTTTTGTAGAAAGAGCCTATTGGCCTTGGCTGGTTCTTGCAATTCCGGGACTGGTTCATGGGCTTAGAAACAAATCTTCACATGCGTTCCCTTTTGCCATCTCCTTGATTTGCATCCTTGTTGGTTTCTGGTTCATGAGCTCTACTTTGGAATTTTACAATCCCATTTACCTTAATCCCCGTCACCTCATTATTCTGATTCCGATCCTGGCCTACCTGATTGGGTTTGGCTGGGAAAAATGGCAAAATCGAAAAAGGTGGAAGTTTTGGATTTTCGTTCTTTTAGCCTTGGGAGTTGGCATTGCATTGCTTCTTTCCGATTGGAAAATGGCAGCTTTTCATGCCCTTTTGATTGGGGTATTTGCCATTAAAAATCAAAAAATCCGATTGATCGGTTTGACAGCGATTTTGCTCATTCCTGCGATGTATTCTATTTATTACCAGCACAGGCTCAAGCAATATGCCACTTTAACCGAGACTTTGCAGGAAGAAACACAAATCACTGAAAACAAGACCCCTATCTATACCCACAGTTTTATTGATTTCAGTAAAGAAATCCTACTTTCGAATGATTCTAGGGCTCAAGAATTAATCATTCCCCTTTACCAATACCCTGGAAATCCTGCACTTTTTCCGCAGCGCTTGAAAGTATTGATTTACGATTATTACCGGCATGCTTATCCTGATGAACAAGAGGACATCGATGCGATTTCCAGTTGGTTAAATGATAACTACCGACTTCTGGAAGAACGAAAAAAAGGAAATGTACTCGTACAGGAATATGAGTTGAAATAACGGAACTCCTCTTTTTAAACTTTCAACTTAATAGTTGTTCTTCCGCTGTCCCGTCGCAAAAATCCGGTTCACATTGAATCCCAATCGGAACTCATCTCCGATGGTCCCATTGCCGCCTGCCAGTAAGTATTGCTCATTCAAAGCCTGAGAAGTCACAAAATACATCTGAAATACATGTCCGCCGGCTTCGATATCCCAACCAATTCCAAAGTTGTTTCTCAAGTCAGTATTCAGATTCGGGATGTATTGCAAGGTCAAGGAGGATCGGTCGGTCACCTTCAGTTTACCGGAAAAACCTAAAGCTAAATAGAAGTTTTCCCTTCCCTGAATTTGATAAACAGATCTGGGGTCGGTAAAATATGCCATTATTGGCGTGACTTGCACCGCGATTTTTGGAGTGAATTTCCTGGCAAACATTAGCTGACCGAAATAACTCATCCGTTCCCCAAAAGTCGGTGCAGGTTCAGGTAAAAAATCGTATCTGGAAGTATTCACCCCTGCCCCTCCTGCCAAACTCAAAGAAAATGGCTTAGATCCGTTTTGACTTTGCTGAAATACATGGTAACGACCGAATAGATTGTAAACCTTATCCCGGCTGCTACGGGATGCTGCCAGTGAGAATTTTTCAGTCCAGGCGTATTCGAAACTGAACTGGATATTGGCCCCGTTATCCAATCCAAAAAGATTTTCAATCCCGCCATCCAGCGTTCCAAAAGTGTGCATGATGGCAAAATGAAGTTCCTTTTTAGTCAGCGGTTCCACAGTCAATAAATTGATGTGACGCGGCGCATGAAAGATCAGTTCCACAGGGGGATTTTCATTGGCTAGCTTTCGCTCCAACTGGGCGAAAGAAACAATCGGGAGTAGCACTAGACTACCAATTAGTAGGAAGAATTTCATTATTTCTTGGGTTTAAGAGTCGCTTCTATAGTGACCTCTTGTTTTTCGGCAAGTTCGTAGAATACTAATTTGGGAACAGGAATCTTATAATCTGATAGCAGGACATCAAATTCAGCTTTCAACTCAAGTTCTCCTTTTTGATTTTTCATCAAAGTGCCCCTGACTTCAATCTCCCGTTCCACACCATGAATCTTGAATTTACCTTTTGCGGTGACTGTATTTCTAACACCGGTATTGAGGTCGGGAACAGGACTCATTTTTCCGGTAAATTCAGCAAAAGGATACTTTTCTGTTTCCAGGTAATTGTCCCGCATGTGTTTATCACGAAGGCCGATTCCAGTTTCGAGGGTATTCAGATCAAGATAGAAATCCAGCAGATTCTTTTCTACATCGATTAGCCCATGAAGCTGATCCGACTCTCCGTTAAATTCATTCAAGGGCGCTTTCGACAGAAAATTCACATACCCAGTCTCAGTCTGAAAAGTCTGTGAGTAGCCGACTTGGCTTATTAGAAAGAGAAAAAGAATGAAGCGATACATTATTTGGTAATTGTCAATACATTCCCGCTCACTGCTGCAGTAAAGGACTGCAAAGGCTGTGTGGCTGGACCAGTGAGTACATTGCCTGAAGTATCAAATTGCGATCCATGGCAGGTACAGGTAAAGCGATTACTGGAAAAAGTCCAGTTCCGATCACAGGCTGAATGGGTACAAACCGAAGTCATTGCCCGGTAAGAGCCTCCAACATTGACCACCAAAGTCTGTGCATCTATCACCAACAACCAACCTCCGGTGGCTACCAGCCCAGTCTGCACGGCCAAATCAATTCGGATGGTATTTCCTGAGATAGCAATGCCATTGCCAGTAGGACTGCCTGAAGAAGGGGGTGGAGTGTTTGGATTCGCATCCTCCGAATCAGAACATGCCGTAAAAAATGTCAATCCAAAGGCAGTCATCACTGCAGTCAATCCTGCCCGTTCGATAAATTCTCTTCGGGAATTGGAAAGATTTCCTGTTTTTATATTGGAATTAGTCATAGATGAGGTAGTTAATACGTGCTATAGACTAATTACGAGGTGAATTGTTCGGTCAGATGCCTAATATTCCTTTCTTTTCAGAATTTCTGACAAAATCACCGCGTCTCTTACAGACTTGGGGTTTTTAAGTAATTGCGCATAGGGGTTGACCTTTCGATCGGAATGGTCTGTCCGCTTGATTTCCAGGGTGGGAATCTCTGCCAATGGCTGAGGCTTGCTACCCATTTCGGCGACTTTCCGCTCGTAGGCTCCTTCGTAATACTTAATTTCCTCATCCGGTTTTTCACCGTACCATGAAGTTTCTTTTGTTTCTGGCTCTTCTTTTTGGCTGCTCTCATCATACCAAGAAGCCCGCTTTGCAGTTGGGAAAGGAACCTCGGGTTCAGGCTGGTAAGAAGTGGTTGAATAGGGTTTGGGTTCAGGTGTTTTTTGCACAGTTGGCTGAACCGGTCTTTTGGGCTTTTGGGCTTCCCGGATTTCTTTTAGCAAATCCTCAAAAGACGTCGGCTGCTGTTTTGCCTCCGGCACATCCAATGATCCTTTTCCCTCCTCCGTTTGCTTTTTATTGCGGGTTGCCTGATAGATGAAATAGGCAAGCACTGCCAGAATGTAAACGATATTTCCCAAATCCATGCCCTTAAGATAAATGTTTCTTAGCAGTATTGAGGAATTTAAGGGGCAGAATTTATGAGATTGTCAACAGACCACGGACAACAGTCGACAGCAGGTTTCAGAAAGTCCCTGGACGGAAAATAATTGTCAATAAAAACAATAGTAGATAGAGATCAGTCCACAGTCGACGGTCCACAGTCGACGGTCCAAAGTAGATTTCAGAAAGTCCAATGGACGAAACAATCTCTTTTAAAAAATTAAACAAAAACGATAAAAACCAACCGCCGTGGTCGGTGGACCGTGGGCCGTAGACCAAAAAATCAAATCATCAAATAAAAACGATATTTTCCATTTCCTTTGACATTCGTGCATTTGGACTTATTTTGTTTTCTTATTCCCGAGAGA
>CAZFSC010000072.1:0-17628 GCA_964521585.1 uncultured Limnohabitans sp. | reverse complement strand
TTGTGTAAAATCGACTATCTCTAAGTTTGAAACCTATTTATGAGACAGCCTCTTTGAATTATTTCACTGTGAAACTCTTGGATCCAACTTGATAGTTGTCTACAAATATTCTCACTTCATGATCTCCTGAGGCATAGTCAGAGCCTTTTTCGTAATAGAATACCAGTTCCTTTCCGGAATTGTCAAAGATTATATCTTGCTTCACGGTGTAGAACTGCTCTTTTCCATTTACCATGAAAGTTCCGGAGCCTTTGGCTACATCAAATATCGGCTGCGAATTCGGCGCTAATACCTGAACATAGATGTTTCTGGGACCTTTTTCTGCCACTTTATTGTCTGCCAGGTTAAAGCTGACCTTTATCCTTTCGATCTGGCGATTTTTAAAATCCTTGGTAGTCTCCACGCGCTCTTTACCTCTAGAATTGACTGCTGCGATGGAGATGTTTTCTGCCTTAAGCATCGAAGCAACATTGACTTTGGCCTGAAGATTTTCGCGTTGAATGTTGAGCTGGGCTACTTCTTCCTCAATCTCGGCCTGAGTGGTTCGCAGGTCTTGATTTTCAGAGAAAAGCTGCTGATTCATCGCTCGCAATTCCAGGATTTCCTGATCTTTTTCCTCAATCAAAGAATTGTAGGTGTTGATTTTGGCATTTAAAGCAGCTATTTCGGATGAATTTCGCTGTCGGACGGAGTTGCGTTCGGCTACCAGTTGATTTTTGACTTCTTCCAATGCCCTGATATCTCCACCGAGTTTTTCGATTTCCTGGATTCTCAGGTCAAGCTGATAAGTGACTGAGTCCAGTCTTTTATTGAGCTCATTATTTTCAGTGGATAAAATGAGAATTTCTTCTGTTTTTTTTGTTCGATCTACATAGTCGGTGTAGAGCTTGATTCCACTGATAATGACCAACAAGACCAAGACAATAATAATAATGTTTTTACCTTGGTCTTTCTTTTGAGGTGAATTTTTATCAAATTCTGAATTCATACTGAATTAATTTTTAGGGATTATGACGTTTTTCGACGAAAACTATTGGACCGACAGGTACAAAACTGGGAGAACCGGTTGGGATATTGGCTTTGCATCTCCACCGATATTGCAATATTTAGACCAAATTGAAAATAAGCAGATTGAGATATTGATTCCAGGTGCAGGCAATGGATACGAAGCTGAATATGCCTTTAAAAATGGCTTTGAGCGGGTAAATCTGTTGGATTTTTCCTCGGATCCGCTTGAAAAATTTAAAACCAAAAATCCTGATTTTCCTGAAAACCAAATCCTGCTAACTGATTTTTTTGATCACCAGGGTCAGTATGATTTGATTTTGGAGCAAACTTTTTTTTGTGCTCTTCATCCTAAACTCAGGGTAGACTATGTGCTTAAAATGAAAGAATTGCTAAAACAGGGAGGGAAGCTCGTGGGCGTCTGGTTTGATCGAAAGTTCGAATTTGATGGGCCTCCGTTTGGAGGTAGTCAATCCGAGTATTTAGAGCTTTTCGAACCGGTATTCAAAGTAAAGACTAGTGAACCCTGTTACAACTCAATCCCAGAACGCAGGGGTTCTGAAATATTTATGATTTTGGAAAACTCAAAATTCCAGGATGTACTCTGATTTTCTACCTGGGAATTCAAAAATCAAAATGCCTACTTCATAGAAGTCTAAACTCAGTTTTATTTCTGGTCTTGATTTGATTTCATTCCAGGCTTTTTCCATTTCTTCTGACCAGTGGATATCGCCAATGGCAATGATTCCTTGCTCAGCGATTTTTTTTGATAGTTGATTATAAGAAAAAAGAGTTCCGGAGTAAGTATGATTCGCGTCGATGAATGCAAAATCCACTTCATCCAAATCAAGGATTTTCTCTGGAAGGGTCTGTCTGATGTCTCCTTCCACAAAATCCACATGCGTCGCTTTCCAGCCCTCTTTAGCTTTGCTCAGGAGTTGCGCAGAAGCTTCGAAGGTAAATAACTTCCCATGTGTCATCTTGCTCAGATATCTGGTGGTAATTCCCAGACAGGTACCGAGTTCAATCACATTTTTAGCACGCGTCAAGGAACAGAAATACTGCAAGAGCTGCGCATGCTTCCGGCTAGTGGAGCTATAGCGGGTCACTTCGGATATTTTTCTTACGGGAGATTTTATTTTTTTTGATCCCGCACCAAGGTCCAAAACTTGGATAGTTTGATGATTTCTTAAAAGTTCGGCTCGGTGAGCTTCAATATCCAGGTCAAGGGATTTCCTGGTTTGTAAAAAGCGAAATAAATCCTCGTAAAGACTGAATATACCGGGGGACTGAAGGGAATATTTGTCTTCTTTTTTCAGCCAGTAACGAAGATATGAAAGGAGGGGGAAAACCTTTTCGTTCAATTAATTATGAAAAACATTAGCAATCATTTGGAATTCAGGAACTTCTACTTCGAAGATTTTACCATCAATAAGTCGCTCCATCGAATAGAATCCTTTCATTTTTCCCAGACCTGATTTGAGATTGCAACCAGACACGTAGCTATGGGATTCACCTGGCTCTAATACGGGCTGCTGACCAACTACTCCATTACCTTCCACTATTTTTGAGGTCTCTGCGGCATCAAAGATTTCCCATTTCCTTCTTAACAGTTGTACAGTTTGGTTGCTTTTATTTTCAATGGTTACTTTGTAGGTAAATACAAAATGGTGCTGATGTGGACTTGAAAACTCAGCTTGATAGGTGACCTCAACGCTGACTTGCACTCCTTCTGTGACTGCTGTTACCATTAGATTAGTAGGTTAAAAGTGAACAAAGATACAATTCCAAATAAGAAATTCAATATTTAAACATGGAAGTAAGGATCGAACCATCTTGGAGAAATGCGCTTGACGCTGTATTCGAAAGAAATTTCTTTAAAGAATTAGTTTTTTTTGTTAAGGACGAATATCAAAACGAAAAGGTTTTTCCAGCGGGTAAAGACATTTTCAATGCTTTCAGATTTTGTCCTCTGGATCAGGTAAAAGTGGTCATCCTGGGTCAGGATCCATACCATGGTCCAAACCAAGCGCACGGGCTCTCTTTTTCAGTAAAGCCAGGAGTTCCATTCCCTCCCAGTCTGTTGAATATCTTCAAGGAAATCAAATCAGATCTTGGTAAGGAAACTCCGCCAAATGGTGATTTGACAAGATGGGCTGAACAAGGAGTGTTTTTGCTCAATGCAACCCTCACGGTGAAAGCCCATGAAGCAGGCTCGCACCAAAAAAAGGGCTGGGAAGAATTTACAGATGAAGTCATCCGTGTGATCAGCGAAAAACAGGAACATGTAGTCTTTTTGCTGTGGGGGGGATATGCCCAAAAAAAGGCTGAACTCATCGACACCTCAAAGCATCTTGTACTCAAAGCTCCCCATCCGAGTCCGCTGAGTTGTTACAGGGGGTTTTTTGGGTGCAAGCATTTCTCCAAGGCCAATACTTATCTCTTGGAGCACGGGAAGTCGCCGATCAATTGGTAATAAAAAAAAATGCTCCAGATGATTTCTGGAGCATTTTCTCTATTCTATTCCTTTCAGGAATCTATTCCAGCGAATTTTGCTGAACATGGATTCGTACTTATCCAAAGACAGCCATAAAAACCATGCTTTGCCTACAATATGATCTTCCGGTACAAATCCCCAATATCTAGAATCAAGTGAATCGTGACGATTGTCACCCATCATGAAATAATAATTCTGAGTGAAGGTATAATTGTCCACTTGTTGACCATCGATGAATAGCTTGTTTTCGCGGATTTCTACATTTTCTAGCCCCTCGTATTTTTCAATTGCGAAACCGTATTTCACTATGTTTTCGTTGGTCATTTCAATCGTCCAGCCTTCTGCAGGAACTTTCAATGGTCCGTAGTTATCCCTGTTCCATCCCAGCATATTGCCATCGGGAAATATTCCCTCTTCTCCACCGGATCCTTGAATTCTTTTAGTCACAGAAGTGACTACTGGAGATGCTTCCAGGCGCTTAATTACTTGATCCGTCGCAAATACCATGTACCCAGTTCCATTTGGAAATGTGCCAAAGCTATCTGGGTTTATTCCATATTCCTTAAAAAATTCTGCATTTAAAGGCCGGTTGGTAGTGACATCATAGGAAAACTGCATTTCCTCAGGCTTTAAGGCTGCTTCTCCGTTGACTATCAATTCACCCTTTTTAATCTCTATTACGTCACCAGAGATTCCTACCGCACGTTTGATGTAATTTGTTTTAAGATCCGTTGGATATTGAAATTCAGTGGGAAAATTAAAAACTACCACATCATACCGCTCTACATCCGAAAAACCAGGAAGTCTGTAATATGGTAGTTGGATAGCATCATTATAGGATGGGATTTCCGTTCCCCAGATTTTTTGGTGAGTAAGCGGCATTTGCAATGGGGTTTTTGGAATTCTGGTTCCATAATGCATTTTGCTCACAAATAAGAAGTCACCGACCAACAGGGATTTCTCCATGGATGCTGTAGGAATGGTGAAAGGCTCAAGAAAAAGCCAACGGATCAAACTGGCGGCGATTACCGCAAAAACTAGGGCATCTACCCATTCTCTAGCGGCTGATTTTTTTGCTTTAGATTTGCTCATGTTCGGTTAAATGTTCAGAAAGATAGAAAATCATCCATTGAAAGTACGCCTTTCTTTCCTTGAATCCACTCCGCAACCAAAATTGCGCCAAGCGCGAATCCCTCCCGGCTATGTGCGGTGTGTGTGATCTGAATGCTGTCTATAGGAGAAGAATAGTTGATAATGTGTGTGCCAGGAGCAGGATCAATGCGCTTGCTGGTAATGGAAAGGACCTGCTTTTCTACTGAAGATTGATCGGAAAGTCTCCAGCTTTTTAGCGTATCAATATTTGCCAATATTCCTTCAGCTAGTGTGATGGCGGTTCCGGAGGGTGCATCTTTTTTTCCAGTATGGTGAATCTCCTCGATGGCTACCTGATATCCGGAGGTTTCATTCATCAGTTTGGCCAGAAACTGATTGACTTTGAAGAATACATTTACACCGATGCTGTAATTTGAAGCATAGAAAAAGGCCCCGTCCTTTGATTTAGTCAGCGCATCGAGTTCTGGTTTGTTTTCCAACCAGCCAGTTGTACCGGAAACAACGGGTATTCCTGACTCCAATGCCCATTTGATATTGGAAACTGCAGCTTCAGGCTGGCTGAATTCGATCGCAACATCGACATTGGAACTGTTGAATGATTCAAGTTGCTCCGTATTATCAATGTTGATTTTCCCGGCAATCTGGTGCCCCCTTGATTCGGCGATCTGACCGATCAGTTGTCCCATTTTCCCGTAGCCAAGTAATAGTATGTTCATAATTGATTCTCCTGATATATTCAGTTTGATATTTAAAACTTCAATTTGATTGAGAGACCCATGTTATTTGAGTTAGCAGAATAGGTTTCAAATTTAGGCTCAATCTTCATAGTGAGGTTATCAGAAATATCGAAGCCGGATAAATGTGCATCCACATTGGCATCGACAATATTCAGCGCATAAATTCCCACCAATACGATATAACATAAATCCCTGTTTCCTCTCCAATAGTCTATATTTCGGACTAGTCCCTCCCGGTTTAAGTTTGGGAAACCTGTAGGAACACCTCTGTCGTTGGCTTTGAGTGCTTCCCGGAAAACCTGATATCTGCTATTGTTGTATCCGATGAAATATAGGTCTGTAATTAAGCCTGCATAGATGATCGGTACTTTCCAAGCCTTTTCGTTGTAGATTTGTCCCGCTCCGGGCAGAATTGCTGACAGAAGTGATGCTTTTCTGGGATTTTTGGGAAGGTGAGAGTAATCGGGTTTGACTTTTTGTGCCGGCTGGTTTTTTGGAATATTTTCCTGAGAATGGGAAATAAAAGGAAATGAAAGCAGCAAGAAAGCAATCAAGAATATCCTAATAGAGAAAAAGCTATGAGGTCTCATTGATTTCCAAGTCAAATGAGGTCAATGATTTCTAAAATTCGATTGAGGTCCGAGGTAGAAGTGAAGTGAATTTTAATTTCGCCCTTGTTTTTAGCACTGGTTTTTAAAGCCACTTTCGTCCCGAAATGTGAGGCTAATTTCTGTTGGATCTTGTTGATTTCATATTTTTTGACTGGATCTAACTCTGCTTTTTCTTTCTTCTCTTGATTTCCCTCGTTTAGCGATTTCACTAAGGCTTCCACCTTTCGCACGCTTAACTCCTCATCAAGAGCTTTTTTGAAAATTGCCAGCTGTTTATCTACATTTTCGATATTGATCAAAGCCCGGGCGTGTCCCATGGAAAGTTTCTGATCCCGAATTGCCGCTTGGATCGTTGGGGGAAGTTTTAGTAATCGAAGGTAATTATTTACTGTGGTTCTGTTTTTCCCAACCCGATCTCCCAGTTCTTCCTGCTTCAAATCACATTCTGCCAGAAGTCTCTGGTAAGACTGGGCAATTTCAAGAGCATTCAGATTTTCTCTTTGGATATTTTCTATCAGGGCCATTTCCAGCATTTGCTGGTCATTGGCGGTGCGGACATAAGCAGGCATTGCCTTCAGCCCGGCTAGCTTGGATGCCTGAAATCTTCGCTCACCAGAGATAAGCTGGTATTCATCGGTATCTAATTTCCTTACAGTGATAGGTTGGATGATGCCTTGTACCTTGATGGATTCCGAAAGCTCCAACAGCGCATCCTTGTCAAAATATACTCTAGGCTGAAAAGGGTTGACCTGTATCTGGTCCAGCGGGATCTCGAAAATGCCGGTTTTGACAACTTCTGGAAGCAGATCATCAGATTTATGTTTGGCTGGGCTATCCTCCAACAAGGCACCTAATCCTCTTCCTAATGCACTTTTTTTCTTGATGGGTTTCTGATCAGCCATGGTTTAATTAGTCACTTTGGTAAGGCCATTTCGCTGGGCGATTTCTCCGGCCAAATTCATATACGCTATTGCTCCTTTTCCATCTGCATCAAATGCGATAGCAGGCAGCCCAAAACTTGGGGCTTCACTCAGTCGAACATTTCTGGGGATGATAGTTTCGAAAACCATGTTTTTGAAATGAACTTTGACTTCCTCAACGACTTGGTTTGAAAGTCTCAGACGCATGTCATACATAGTCAATAATATCCCTTCGATTTCGAGTTCAGGATTGAGTCTGGTCTGGATGATTTTGATCGTATTCAATAATTTTCCCAAACCTTCCAGAGCAAAATATTCACATTGTACGGGAATGATTACCGAATGTGCTGCCGTCAGGGCATTTATAGTGATCAATCCCAGAGAAGGAGAGCAGTCAATCACTATGAAATCGTAGCTTTCCGTCAGTCCTGAGATCACTTCTTTCATTTTCTCCTCCCTATTTTCCATATTGATCATCTCGACTTCTGCTCCGACTAGATCGATATGAGATGGCACCAGGTCCAAATTGGCTATTTCTGTATTAATGATGATTTCCCCTACATCAATACCGTCCACCATGCATTCATAGATGCTGGTATTGATTGATTTGGGATCTTGGCCAAGGCCAGAGGTGGTATTAGCCTGAGGATCTGCGTCGATAATCAAGGTTTTGTATTCCAATACAGCCAGACTAGCGGCCAAATTCATCGCTGTGGTAGTTTTTCCCACTCCGCCTTTTTGATTAGCAATTGCAATGATTTTTCCCATGTTGGTTTTTGAGGAGATTTTGAATCTCAATATTAAGCAAAATCGGCTCTTTTATATTGGATTTTGATCTTTTTTTAAGGTTTGTTAATAGTGCCTATATCATTGTCCGGTGATCCAATAGCCATCTAAAAAATTGATAATCAGTTGGTATCCGTATGTTTTTATTCTTTTAGAAACTATTTTTATTGGTCTATCTGTATCAGAATTTTCTTTTTGAATTTTTGGCCTCAAATTTCTTCAATCCAGATTTCGAACTTAAATTTCAGAGTCCCAGAGGCAAAAAAAAGAGCCTAATGAAAGGCTCTTTAATATTATTTTTTTCGGTTGGAATCTGCAGCTTTCATCGCATCTTCCAGTTTCTGCTGAAATTTGGATTTCTTTTTATTGACGTTTTTGATTTTGCTCTCTTCTACTTTCGCTCTGATTTTAGAATCATCTACGAATAGTTTGATCAATGCCTGCTGACCAAATGTCACCATATTGGATACGAAATAGTAAAAGCTCAATCCTGCTGGATAGGAATTCAAGATAAACATGAACATCACCGGCATGATGTATCCAAGGTTTTTCATCGGTCCCGTGGCAGTAGTCAACTGATTATTAAAATGAGTATATACAATCTGTGATACTGTCATCAGTAGTGTAAACAAACTCACATGAGAACCATAGAATGGTATGGTAAATGGCAGATTGATGAAGGTATCATAGGTGGATAAATCCGATGCCCAAAGAAAAGATTCCTGTCGAAGCTCGATCGCATTAGGGAAGAAAAAGAACATCGCAAACAAAAATGGCATCTGAAGCACCAAGGGAAGACAACCCGAAATAGGACTTACGCCAAGCTGAGAAAAGAGCTTCATTTGCTCCTGCTGCATCTTAGTGGCATCATCCCCATATTTTTCTTTTAACTCATCGATTTCAGGTTTAATCACCCTCATTTTAGCCATACCGATGTAGGACTTATAGGTAAGAGGGAATAATGCCAGCTTGATCAGAAATACAATTATGATGATGATCACTCCGTAATTGCTGAAGAAATTCTCCAGGAAAGCGAAAAGATTTACGATGATATACTTGTTAACCCAGCTGACGAAGAAGTAACCCATGTCGACGTTTTCATCAAATCCGTCGGTGACATTTTTAAGCACTTTGTACTTGTCCGGGCCGAAATAATACGTATAACCAGCCTTATTATTTGCTAAAGGGATATTCAGTGACGCATTCATATTGCGCACAATCGTGGTATCCGTGGGGGTAGATTGAGCTATTTTGACAGACTGAAAAGAGCTGTCAGCAATGATGGCTGCGGTAAAGAAGCGTTGGCTGAATGCCACCCATTTAATAGGGTCCTGGAGCGCCTCTTCTTCCAGATCATCTCCCGCACCCAGATTATCAAATGTGCCTGAGTCAGTATAATAATTTAAACGGGATTGGCGACGGGATTCGGCAAGGTTGCTTTCATGAGCTTTGACTTGGTTATTCCAAGCCAAGGAGATAGAATTTCCCGTAAAAACACCCGCAAAACGTTCTATTTCAAAATTTTTCTTCACTTCATAGCTTCCGTCCTTCAGTACAAATTTCTGCGTCAGCCGGCCGTTTTCTGTGGCTGCAGTCAGTGTCAGAATTTGTGTCTTAATGCCTTCCTCGTCTACTTGGCTTTCTGATGAGCTTTGGAAGTAAAGCTCATTCAGGTTGATTGGACCTGTTTTGCTGTCTATTGAAAAGATCATTTCGGAGCTTTCCTCACTGATCAAATCCAACGGACTTTTATCCCAGCTCTTGTATTCTTTGAGAATTACCTCTTTGACTATGGCACCTTTACTGGAAATTTTGACTTGGATCAGATCGTTTTCAAGAAGAATTTCCTCCTCTTTCCCGATTGTCATGGGAGCTAAAAGTCCAAAAGCCGCCACTCGGGACTGGCTAAGAATACTGTCATTTCCTTCGAGCGGCATTGTAATCTCCGCTTGAGAGCCGGCCGGATCTGAAGTACTCGTTTGAGTAGTGGTTACAGTTTCTGCCTCTGGAAGTTCCGGCCCACTCGCGAAGAAGATGGAGTAGATCAGAATCACTGCAGCGAAAAGAATCAAACCTGTTGCTTGATTTTTGTCCATATAGTTAATCGTATATCCTGAAATAAATCAGGTTGGGGTTTTATTTTACTTTATTATCAACAGCTGCCTGAATGAATTTCACAAACAATGGGTGCGGATTCAGTACTGTACTTTTATATTCCGGGTGAAACTGAACTCCTACAAACCACGGATGGTTTTTAAGCTCAACAATTTCGACCAGACCCGTTGCCGGATTCTTGCCGGAAGCAAGCATTCCTTTACTCTCCAGCTGTTCTAGGTAGAAATTGTTGAATTCATACCTGTGGCGATGTCTTTCTTGCACTTTGACCTTACCATAGGCTGTATAAGCCTTGCTTGATTTTTTCAGGTCGCAAGCATACGAACCTAATCGCATTGTTCCACCCATTTGTTCCACTTTCTTTTGTTCTTCCATCAATGCGATGACAGGATGGGGCGTTGAAGCATCCATTTCGGTGCTATTTGCATTTTCAAGCCCAAGTACATTCCTGCAAAATTCGATGACAGCTACCTGCATCCCGAGACATATTCCGAAAAATGGAATGTCATTTTCTCTTGCGAAACGTACGGTTTCGATTTTACCTTCAAAACCTCTTTCCCCAAAGCCAGGTGCTACCACGATGCCATTGAGATCCTTCAGTTTGCTTTTATAATTATCAGAATTGATCTCTTCCGAGGAGATAAGCCTCAAATTCACTTCACATTCGATGGAGGCGCCTGCATGAGTGAATGCTTCAATGATAGATTTGTAAGAATCAGGCAGAGAAACATATTTTCCGATGAGTCCAATATTGACCGCCTGAGTTGGGTTTTTAAGTTTTCCAAGAAAATCTTTCCAGTTTTCGAGGTCTGCGTTCGCTTTGGAAGAAAGCTTCAGCTTTGACATGACGCGTTCGTCAAGCTTCTCCTTACGCATCAATAATGGAACATCATAAATTGACTCGGCGTCCATCGCTTCAATGACATTATTCAAATGCACGTTACAGAATAGCGCCAGTTTTTTCTTGACATCGGGAGGAAGGTGATATTCCGTCCTGCAGACCAGAATATCAGGCTGAATACCTGCTTCCAACAATTGCTTTACTGAATGCTGAGTGGGTTTTGTCTTGAGTTCTTTGGCGGCCTTCAGAAAAGGAATAAGTGTCAAATGGATGACTAAGAAATCATTGGGTGAAAGATCCCATTTAGCTTGTCGTACTGCTTCTATAAATGGCAGAGATTCGATATCCCCCACACAGCCACCGATTTCTGTGATGACCACATCGTATTTCCCCTCTTCACCAAGCTTGTAAAAATTTGATTTTATCTCATCCGTAATATGAGGGATGACCTGTACGGTTTTACCCAGATAATCACCTTTACGCTCCTTTGTAATTACATTATTATAGATTCTTCCTGTGGTGATGTTATTGTTTTGTGAAGTAGGGATATTCAGGAATCGCTCGTAATGTCCCAGATCCAGGTCAGTTTCGGCTCCGTCGTCAGTGACATAGCATTCGCCGTGTTCGTAGGGATTTAGGGTTCCCGGGTCAATATTGAGGTAGGGATCAAATTTCTGGATAGTGACGGTGAAGCCTCTGGACTGAAGCAATTTGCCCAATGAAGCGGCAATGATGCCTTTTCCAAGAGAGGACGTCACTCCTCCGGTAATAAAGATGTATTTTGTGTTGGAAGCCATAAGAAGGGTGAGTCGTCTAATTGGTGGGGTTCTTATGGGATTCAAAATTAGGAAAAATTCCTGAGTAATGACCCTTTTCAATGAATTTGCAATCACTTTTTTGAGAGCAAGTCAGATTTTCAGCTATTTGATTTGAAGATAATATTTGTCTAAAAATTCTAATAAGCGATTCTTAGTTCTAGTAATTCAAAAACAATCGTTTGCTGCCCAAACCTTTTCAACAGTTATCAAAAAAATGGACAACTTGACCTTTTGGAAAAAATAAGCTTGAAAAATGAATTTAACTTTAAAGGGATTTCAAATGTCTTAGAAGAATTGTTTGATTTTCGTTTCGCTTTCTCTTTTTGTAGAAATTGAATTGGCTTATTGATCAGCATAATGCTCAGGTTATTAATAAGAACACCGAGAAGTAATTCGATAAGTTTGTGGTTCTAAATTAAACAGCGGCTTTTTTTAAAGACTATAATATTAATTTCTGACAACCATTGATTTTCAGGCTAATAAATAGATGGTGAGGCCAGTGTTTTAATTAGAATAGACTAATCGAAAGGGCAGAAGCAAGAGCCGGAAATGAATTGCTTCAAAAATGGGGAAATTTATGGGAATTTTTATTAATGAATTTGATAGCTTCTTTATTGGGAGATAGCAAGCTTCCATGTGGAGTTGGTGAAAATGGTACTTAATGTTGGAAATAAGAATCTGTCAATTATGCTAATTTCTTAGCTAAGTAATGATTGATTTAAGTATTCTGATACTATTTTTTCCTACATTCTATTCGATTTTAGACTCCCATTTTGTGTTTAAAAAAAAAGAAAAAGTTAGCTAGTTAGACTCATTTGAAAAGTTAATTGAGCTTGTTGCAAATGTAATTTGCTCAATGTGGATTGGAATGTTTATTCTCTTTAGGCTTTTCTGGAGCGATTTATTTTAAAAGAGTCTTTAAAAAAAACATATTGACACTTACCCTAATAAATAAATGGTCATGGAGGTTTATTTGAATTGGATCTATCTGTAAACAATAAATTTTAAGATTTTGTAAAATTATTATTTCTTAAGATTGTAATATTGTATATATTGCCTAGGCTTTTTATTTATCACTTTAAAGAATATAAAAAAATGAGAGAATTAATCAAAGAAGCAATTGCTGATCTTAAAAAAGGCGATGGTTTTATTTATGTAACATCAGAGGGAAATAAAATCGATTTACATGAAGCTGCTTCTAAAGGCATCGCAGTGACCCCTGTGGACCCTAAAGATCGAGTGATTAAAAGACTGGAGGCAGCAGGTCTTCCTCTAAACGATGGTAGATTCTTAAATGAATTGAATGAGCTTATTTCATTGGTAACTGGAAGTAGCGCTGCTGCTAAAGGATCAAAAAGAAGGTCTTTTTCTGATTCAGAAAAAAGTAAAATCATTGAAGAGTGGAAAAAAGTAGAAGCAGCCGGTAAAAAGACTAAGGCTGCATTCGCGAGAGAAATAGGTGTTGGTTATCAGACATTTATTAACTGGTTGAGAAATTAATAATTTCTTAACCACTAGTACAGGGCTGCAGATTGATTTATCTGTAGCCTTTTTTAATAATTTACGTTTTTCGAGGTAATTATAGTTGCTAAGAATGCCATCGTACTAAATACAATAATAGATAAATACATAATTAGATTGCTTTGATATTCAATATCCAGAGTTGGAAGTTTCGGGAAAGAAATATAAGATATAGCAGCAACCATCGAACTTGACCAGATCTGAGACTGTCCCGTATCAGGTAAAAATACTAGTCCAAGAATAATAATCGCGGCCGCCCCCAATGTTAACACTCTGATAAGCCAAGTTGGGATCACAGGTGTATATGGTGAAATTGGAGAATTTGACTCTATTCTTAAAAGCACAGATTTATAAAAGTCCTTCGGGGCTTTATTTTTTCCGGATTCTTTGATCCAATAGCCAATAGGATCCTGCTGTTTATTAATGTTAGGGGTCATAATAAATTGATTAATTCTTTATTAGTGATTTTCTCTATAATCTTACAAAGGTTTTTTCGGCCTCGATGCAATAAGATTTTTATCTGAGATTCTGACTGCGAGGTGATTGCCATTATTTCTTTTATACTCAGCTCTTCTAGGTAAAATAGAGTTAAGACCGCAGATTCGTTTGGTTTTAAATATTGTAATCCTTTCTGGACAATTTCTTTTCGTTCATTTACTTCCAGCATTTCCATTCCGTCAAGAAATTGCTCAGAAATAACCGACTGATTTTCGTAACTATCCTGACTCACCATATTTACTTTGACTTTTCGAAGTTTACCCAAAGCTTCGTGGTAGACAATAGTATATAGCCAAGTAGTGAACTTGGAGTTGCCCTCAAATGAAGCTAAGGAATGGTAAACTTTTAAAAATGCATCTTGGGTGGCTTCTTCTGCATCTTCTTGGTTTTTCAGGATTCGAAATGCAAGTGTATAAGCAAAATCCTCATGCTTTTGTATCAATAATCCAAAAGCATTCAGATCTCCTTGAATTGTTTTACTGATGTAATATCCGTCTTCTTGGTAAGGCATTCAGTTCTTAGATGGATAGCAGATGATAAAAGTTACATGTAATTTTTATTTTTTTGTAACCTTTCTTTTCTGGACCGCATCAAAGAAGAAAAACTAACCAAAATTATTATGACGGAAGGAATCTTAATTGTATTTATCGTTTTCTCTTGCCTTTTTGGCGTCGTATACGTGTATTTCACCACACGTAACAAAGAGCGTTTGGCATTGATCGAAAAAGGAGCAGATGCCAAATTGTTCAATTCTGGTAAGAAACATGGATTTGGGCAAGTGGTGCTGAATCTAGGTTTACTGGCAATTGGAATTGGAATAGGTGTATTAGTAGGGGCAATGCTTAATCAAGGCGGGATGGAAGAAGGTGTAGCCTTTACGGCGAGCATATTCATATTCGGTGGTTTGGGATTGCTTTCAGGCTTTTTTATCAACAGAAAGCTTGAAAATGAAGGAAATTAAACCAGCTTGTGAAAATCTGAAAGGCCTTCTCTGAAAAGAGAGGGCTTTTTGCTTTTAGAATAAACCCCACTCCTTTAGATAATCTGATTATTTTTGTCAAAAAAAGAATACTGCATTGGAAATCGCCCCACTCGTTTTAGAATTTAAAAAAACAGGAAAACTTCATCTTCAGGAAGGCAATGGAAAGGTGATCAGTCTCATCAGGCCTGAAGAATGGACAAAAGACTTAGGCAAAGATTGGATTTATTTACTCTTTGATATGTTTCAGATCAGAACGATTTGTGAGGCTTTCTCTGAAGTTTCACTGGATATTGTGGAATACGCCAGTAAACCAACAATTTATCACAGCGTACCCAATCGCGTCCTGAAATCTGATCTGGTAAGCGAGGGGAAATTGAGATTTGCGCTGATTCGTGAGCCGAATTGGAATAAGCTGCTTTTTCAAATTTCAAATCCAACGCTGGTACAGCTTGATTCCAAGGAAAAGCCTGATTATTCAGTAGAGATACCCTTTCCATTGTATAGTCCCAGCGTAAAAGAGCTTTTTTTGGGGCCGGAAGGAGATATAAAAATTATAAAGGGATGAATTTCAAATCGCATCTGGATGAGGTTGAGCTGTTTTCGAAAGTTGGAAAAGCTGCACAAAAGCTAGGGCTTGAAACCTACGTGGTGGGCGGATATGTGCGCGACTTAATTCTGGGAAGAAATAGTAAGGATATTGATTTCACCTGTGTAGGAAGTGGGATCGCTTTGGCAGAGGAGGTAGCAAAGCAATTTGACTACCATGTCCCGGTTTCTGTTTTTAAAAATTTTGGTACGGCGATGGTTAAAATTCAGGATTGGGAGTTGGAGTTCGTCGGAGCCAGAAAAGAATCTTATAGACAGGAGTCCAGAAAACCAATTGTCGAGGACGGAACCCTTGAGGAAGATTTAGAGCGCAGGGATTTTACAATCAATGCCATGGCAATTTCTTTAAATGAGGCCAATTATGGAGATATTTTGGATCCTTTTGGTGGTTTAGCTGATTTGAAGAAGAAACTAATCCGAACTCCTTTGGATCCAAATGTAACTTTCTCGGATGATCCGCTTCGGATGTTAAGGGCGATCCGTTTTGCCGCACAGTTGGATTTCGATATTGAGCCTGACACATTTTTTGCCATTCAGGAAAATGCTTCCCGGTTGCAAATAATTTCTGCGGAGCGTATCATCGTAGAATTGAATAAGATCATCTCTGTCAAAAAGCCTTCCTATGGCTTTAAGCTACTTTTTGCCAGCAATTTATTGCATGAATTTTTTCCTGAAATGGTCGAGTTGCAGGGCGTAGACTCAGTGGACGACAAGTCTCACAAGGATAATTTCTACCATACTTTACAGGTGTTGGATAATATCAGTCAGGTAAGCGAGGATTTGTATCTGCGGTGGGCAGCAATCCTTCATGACATCGCAAAGCCGGCTACCAAACGGTTCAGTCCAAAAGTAGGTTGGACATTTCATGGGCATGAGGACAAAGGAGCTCGGATGGTACCAAACATTTTCAGAAGGCTGAAGCTTCCCATGGACGATCGAATGAAATATGTTCAGAAACTTGTACGTCTTCACCTTCGGCCGATTGCGCTGGTCAAGGATGAGGTGACCGACTCGGCATTGCGAAGGTTACTCTTTGATGCGGGAGATGATATTGAGGATTTGATGAAACTATGTCGGGCTGATGTCACTTCTAAAAACAATAAAAAGGTAAAACGATACCTCGAAAATTTCGATAAAGTCGACCAGAAACTCACGGAAGTGGAGGAAAAAGACCAGATGCGTAATTTTCAACCGCCTATCACAGGTGAGGAAATTATGGAAACTTTTAATCTCCAGCCCTCAAAAATCGTAGGAGAGATTAAAGAAGAAATTAAAGAGGCTATATTGGAGGGCAAAATCCACAATAACCCAAGGGAGGCACGTGAATTGATGTTTTTAATCGCAAAAAGCAAAGGCCTCTTACCCTTAGAAAATCCACCTAAATAACAAAATAAAAATAAATTTAATACAATGAAGCACGTTTTAACTCTGCTGTTTCTGGTGATTTGTGCAAGCACTTCATTCGCCCAGAAGACAGACTCAATCCAGCCCAAGTTGGATCCCACTACGCGTAAAGTCCTTAACAATCAGGATCAGGCAGCTTACCAGTTAGCCATGCGTTACAATGATTTTCAGGCTGCTAAAGATAAACTTTACAGCTTGATCGTCAGAAACCCCGAAGATCTCCGCTATCCTGAATTACTTGGCTCACTTTATTTTGACAATGGAATGTCCACTTCAGCAGCTTTGGTAGCCTTGGATATATTGCAGGTCAATGATAAAAGTATCGGTTCGCTTGAGATCGCTGCTTTTTCATTGGAGCAATTAGGAGCATTGGATCGTGCATTACCTCATTTTGAGCGATTGTTTCTCCTGACAGGAGATAATTTCAGTCTTTACAAATCTGGTTTTATCCAATATAGTCTGAAAAAATATCAGGAGGCGATGAACTCCACGAATATGCTCATCAAAAATGCGAAAGCTGATGAGAAAATTGGTTTTCCAATTTCCCAAACTGAAACTCAGGAAGTAGGAATGAAGGCAGCTGCATTAAATCTCAAGGGAATGATCTTCCTGGATCAGGGATCAAAAGCTGAAGCCAAGGCTGCATTTGAAGAAGCGATTCAACTGGATCCTAATTTTTCACTTGCTAAGGAGAATCTGAAAAAAGCAATCTAAGCGAAAGAGAAACTCTATTTTGGAATCGGTGATTTTGGCTTTTGCCAGGGTCGCCGATTTTTTTTTATAGAAAAAATAAATAGGCTAAGGTGGTACTCACCAATGAAAGCAGAAGACTTATTCCTATAATTTTAGAATAGTTAGTGGCCCAGTGTTTTCCATGCGATGGCCCCTCTTGGACTCTGTATTTTTTGGGTTTGATAATTTCCTGAACCAGAGCCAAACTTCCTAAAAAATAGACCAAAAGAAAAAGAAGAAAACTGGCAACTATTTCAATCACGATTTTTGATTTTTGACAAATATAGGTTCATTTCCGAAAGTAAGACCTTGATCTGTAATAAATTAATGAAATCTTAAAGTGGGCTATTTGGAAAAATCCTTAATAAAGACGAAAGCTCATGATATCAAAAAAGAGGCTGTCTCAAAAGTAGATAGTTTAAAAGGCTAGTCGATTTCTCGG
>CAZFSC010000071.1:0-17873 GCA_964521585.1 uncultured Limnohabitans sp. | reverse complement strand
AAAACTGTCTCCGCTCTGGAAAGAATAATTCGAAACGATCCAAGTTGGTTACTTGCCGGTCCACTTCTACCTGAGAGAAATCCGGGTTGACGGTCAGGTCCAGATTTAAGGAAGAGGTGAGGCCGATTTTGGCATCCATCCCTACCTCTCTCCGATAGACATTCTCTCCTGTTTTTTCAAAATCTTTCAATACTCCGCCCAGTACATAAGGAATCACAGACACGTTGGCACCTGCTTCCGGAGGAGGATTGTCCCAAACCAAAATTCCGGTGTAGGCGAGCGAGGCAGAGGGGAATTGCCTAGGGACGGGAGCCCAACCGGATTTTTCTGTGGTTTTCAGATCAAGGCGGGAGAAATTGATTCCCCATTCGGAGATTCCTTTTTTATAGCGAATGGACTTGAACGGAATGGCGGCTTCAAAAATCCATTTGTCGGCGTAGTTGGTGACTTTGGAAGTCCATTTATTATCCCAGCTGAGGTCCATACTTCCGCCGTTGAACATGATGCCATCCCACTGGGCTCCGGCTGCATTGGCCCCGAAGGAAAATCCGTTGGTCTGATCATCGAAGGGATCCATGAAGAGCAGAAAATTGTCATTTTTCCCAAATGAGAAATCCCGACGAAGTGACTCTACCATGTATGGCCCCGGGATAGCATGGTGATTGACGACTATCAGGTACAGGTGATCCTCATCATAACTCATCCTGACATCCGTTTTTACCCGGCTGAAACTTGTGTCCATCGGAGTTATCATGAAAAAGTCACTGGCTACATCAGCGTCTTTCCAGGCTTCTTCGTCCAAAATCCCGTCAACAATTATTTCAGAGCTTGCCTTCCGGATGTGTAGCCGGTAATCTGCATTGATTTTTTGGGCAAAAGCACCCGAAGCGAAAATCAAAAACAAGAATGTGGTAAGGGTAATTTTAGGCATTTATGGTCTTTTTAACAGCCAATTAGCTAAGCAGATTTACGTAATGGTAACTTTGAGCAATATTTTATTTGTGTATCCGCGATTTTGCAGGTACCCAAATAGAAATTAACTCCAATTTGAGAATCAAACCTGGATTTCAGATTATAAATCGGTTAAGGTCTGGAATTGAAACTTTTAATCCGACATCGGTCATAAGAAATTCAAAGACCTTCGAGGAGATTCCTCAGTCGTTCCTCCTTCGGAATGACACCTCAAAGGTCTTCCTATTGTCTTAATCGATAGCTCATGGTCAGATTGATCTGGCGACGTATAAACTGCGAATCGCCTTCAGTAAAGAAGTTTTCTCCTTCAATGATGTATCGGTTTCTTCTGGAATTCAATATGTCATTGACAGTGAGAATCAGGTTACCCCTTTCCTGAAGGATTCTTTTGCTGGCTGAGAGATCCATAAAGTAGATGCCCTTTCGGACTCCCTGTGCCGTTTTTTGACGAGCATCGAAGTTGGCGCGGAGCTGGATATCCAGTCCGTTGGAAAGCGTAAACCTGGAAGTCTGCCGAAGAAGCCAGCTGTAGGTTTTTGCCTGGAAATCCGCTTGAACATTGCTGCCGTCGATATTGGCATGGAAGAAATTCAGGTTTAGATCCAGTTTCCACCAATCATTGATTTTGTAGTCGGAGCTGAATTCCACCCCGAAGGATTGCTCTCCGGTCAAATTGAATGGAGCAGTCACCGAAAATCCGTCATCATTTACTCTTCTGATCCGCTCGATTTTATCGGTGGTATTTCTATAATAGACTGTGGAGAAAACCGTCCCTTTTTCGAAGTATTTGATATGCCCTAATTCAAAAGAATCTGTGAATTCGGGATCCAAGTCAGGGTTTCCGCTGAAAAAATTCCGTTGATCTGAAAAGGTGACATATGGGCTTAAATCATTGTAAACCGGTCTTCGAACTCTACGGCTGTAGCTAAGTTGAAAGGCATTTTCTGATGAAATATTGTAAGTCAAATGTGCACTGGGGAATAGGTTGGTGTAATTCCTTGGATTTCGCTCGTTGGTTTCTACCAAAATCGTCTCCACATCGGTATGTTCTGCCCTTAATCCACCTTGATAGCTCCAGTTGCCTATTTTATTACCCCAGATACCATATGCCGCAAGAATGTTTTCATTGTAGAGGAATATATTGTCCAGTCCCGGCAGCGGTATCAATTCACCGCTCTCATTTTGCTCGGAAACCACAAAATCATTTTCCATTTCCCGGAAACTGGTCCGGAGCCCGGATTCAAATTTCCCTTCCTTTCCAAAAGGCTTTACATAATCAAGCTGAAGCAAGTATTGATTTTCATACTCGTCATTCAGGGAAGTTTGTAACAAATTGGAATTGGGAATCAGCTGACCGTTGGGAGAATAGGCGGATTCCGTGAATTTCTGATCTGATCGCTCCCAATAATTCAGGTAAGTGAAGGCTGTGGTAAGTTCGTGACCTTTTTGCTCAAAACTTTTTTTGTAGCTCACGATGATCTCTGAGTTAGGCTCAGCTTCAGTTTCGTCTTGCTGGCGCAAAGAATAGCCTAGAAAATTATCCAAGCTGTTCAGGTAATCTTCATATCGAATGTCAGTAATTCGGCGTGCATCGCTTCTCCGCCAGAGGTAAGAGGCGGTGAGAATGCTTTTCTCATTGAAATAATAATCCAATCCTCCCCGGATGTTATTGTTGAAGCTTTTGACCAGTCCGGCATTATTTTGACTTAGGATTGAGACGGTACCATCTTCGTTGTACACTTCCTGGTAAAGTTCGCTGACGTTGGGTTGATGTCTTCGCGCCAGGCTATAATTGATAAACCAATTGATTCGATTCTTGCGGTAATTTAGATTGGTAGAGAATCCAAGGTTGAGCGGAGTGCCGCCGATGACTTCGAAAGAGCCATTGAATCCCCGATTAGTATCTTTTTTAAGAATAATATTGATCACGCCAGCCATGCCTTCCGCCTCGTATCGGGCCGATGGATTGGTGATGACCTCAACCCGTTCGACCAGATTGGCCTGAAGCTGACGTAGTCCTGCCCCCCCTTTGAAGCTGACCAATCCAGAAGGTTTGCCATCAATGAGAATCCGTACGTTTGCAGATCCCCGAAGCCTAATATTTCCTTCAGGATCAACCGCTACTGAGGGCAGATTCATCAGGATATCAGAGGCCGTTCCTCCGGCATTTGCCAGATCTTTTCCCACGTTGAATATCCGCTTGTCCAGTGAAAGTTCCATCAGTGTTTTCTCACCTTGTACCACTACTTCATCCAGATCGCCTGTAGTCGGCGAGAGTCTGATCTCTCCCAGATCAAACCGGGGGGTATTTCTGGAGAGCTCAAAAGGTTGCGAGCGGAAAGGCTCGAATCCCATGAATTCTACTAGAGTGTAAAATTCTCCAAAAGGAAGATCGACCTCAAAATTACCGTTTTCGGCAGAAATCGCTCCTCCGATCAAACTGTCCTGAAGGGTGAATACAGCGATGCTCGCAAAAGGCATCGCTTCTTTTTCGCTTAGGATCTTGCCTTTTAACTTTCCTTGATTTTGCTGTGTATAGCCGGAAAAAGGTAAAGCCAGCAACAAGCCAAGGGCAAGGAACGGAAATTTCGACAGGACGAAATTCTTCATAATAAGGTAAATAGGTTTGATTATTGGGCTAGTCTATTCTTGTACTTTCAGACTATTTTATCAAAACTAGAATAAGCAAATTAATAATCGGAGTGAAAAATGATCAATGGTGAAAGGCTTGGATGAATCTGCCTGGAATCCTGTTTTCCACTGAAATTGTAAAATTTGGTTTGCTTGAGCCTCAGCTAAGAAGCTGGGCGGGTTTTACTTTTTCCTGAAAAGGCTGCTGATCATCCGTCCAATAAAGTCCAGACGCTCGATAGGACCAAGCAGTGATCCATGAATCATCTCTAAACTGTCCAGTCCACTGGCTTTTGGTTGATTGGGATAGATTAGAATAAAACTATGATTCTTCAGAAAGGTATTGATCAGATCCGGCAGGCGTTCCATTTTGGGATGATAGGATTCTTCACCTTTTCGGCTCAGCACCATGATCAGATTATCGTCCGGCTTTAGGATAATATTGAGATTCCCCAATTCCCCCCAATCGGGAAATTCTCTGAAATCCAAGCGGATGGGATGCGATTTCAGAATTTCCAAAATATAAATCCGAGTGCTTTCTGAAACATAAAAAATCATCCGGGCCCCGGTGTTTCGGGCAATATTCCATATTTTGACCAACCAGAAAGGAAATCCCAGCTCATTTTCTGCGCCGGGTGGGATAAAGACCAAATGTCTTCGATGGGTTTCAAAAGGCTGCTTTGGCTTATAAATAAAAGTGGTGGTATTGCTTCTGCTTAAGAGATTTTCAGTCAAATTCCCTAAAAAGGAATCGCTCATTCCCTGTTTTTCATGAAGGCCCAGAATGAGATCGGTGATTTTGTTTTCATGGATCACGCTGGCAATCCCATGCTCGATGCTGGTATCATACCGCAATAGTTCATACAATAGATGATCTGTGGCGGCGGCAGTCTCTGAGGCTTTGTTTAATGTTTTTTGAGCTTTCGTCTCTGCACCGGTATCTTGTAGATCCGGGTTGATGATGCTCAGGGCATACATACTAGCTTTCTTTTTGGGGGATTGGATCAAGACACTCAGACCGATCAGGGCGTCGGAAGTTTCTTGGTTTCTTACCGGAATAAGAATTCTTTCTGGGATTTCTGACTGACTGTTTTGATCCAGCGGAGACTCTGCCAGTGCAATGTTTTTGGCTCCCTTTTGGGCTTCCAAGGATGCTATCGTGCAGGTCACTAAGATCATCACGATGGTTCCATTCAAGATCGTCTCGGATAGCAGACGGATCGGTTCCCCTAGTTCGCTAGTACCGATGATGGTATTGTATCCGATCAATACCGCTGCCAGCGTGGCCGCCGCCTGTGCATTGCTTAGCCCAAAGATGATTCGCCGCTCATCGATGGAGAATTTATAGGTTTTTTGAGTGGCGAATGCTGCCAGCCATTTGGCCAGGATGGCGATTCCGGTCATGACAAAGGCAACCCAGATTGTCTCCCATCCCTGAAAGAATATCTTGAAATCCACTAACATGCCTACCCCGATCAGGAAAAAAGGAATAAAGATAGTGTTGCCAACAAATTCAATCCGGTTCATCAGTGCGGAACTGTGCGGGATCAGTGAATTGATCGACAGGCCGACTAGGAATGCCCCGATGATGGCTTCAATTCCTGCCCATTCGGCCATACTCGCTCCGAGAAAAACCAGGACGAGAACGAAGATGAATTGGGAGGAATTGTCATGGTATTTTTTCAGAAACCACCTGGCAAGCCTTGGGAAACCAAAAATGATTATCCCTGAAAAAAGGATCAATGAACCGGTCAGTTTGAGCCAAAACTGAAGATTGACAGCTCCCTTGGTGGAACCAATTATGATTGCCAAAACAAGTAGGGCTAGCGTATCCGTGATCAATGTGCCTCCGACGGTAATATTGACCGCCCTGTTTTTGGCAATGCCTAATTTGGAAATCAGCGGATAGGCGATCAGGGTATGCGATGCAAACATGCTCGCAAGTAGAATGGAGGAAATGAGGCTCATCTCCAGGAGATAAAGGCCTGCGATCATACCTAATCCCATTGGGATCAAAAAGGTGTACATCCCGAATACCAGACTTTTCTTACTGTTTTTTCGAAAATCAGCTAAGTCAATTTCCAGACCTGCCAAAAACATGATGTAGAGTAAACCAGCAGTTCCTGACAGGATAATACCGCTATCCCGTTCAATAAGTCCAAATCCATTTGGCCCTACAATCGCACCTGCGATGATAAGTCCAAGTAGCGGAGGGATTTTAAGTCTATTGAGCAGGAGGGGAGCTAAAAGAATGATCAGCAGGATCAAAAGAAATTTGATCACCGGATTGGTGAGTGGAAGTTCGATCGAAGAGATGAATTCCAGCATCATTTTCCAGTCAGTGTTTTAAACTTTCCCAATCTCCTGAGCAACCAAAAACGTCGTATATCCCAAGTAAAAAACCAAAAGAAGCGCTGCTTCCCAACGGTCCAGCTTTTTCTTTTTGCCAGTGAACATGGCCAGAAAAAGGAATAGCGTACCACCGATAAGGATATAAATATCCAAATTGAAGGCTGGAGGAAAAGGTAAAGGCCGGATCAAGCCGCTCACGCCCAATATGAAGAAGATGTTGAAAATATTCGATCCTACTATATTTCCGATTGCGATATCTGCATTTTTCCGGATGGATGCCACCACTGAGGTCGCCAGTTCTGGAAGGGAAGTTCCTGCTGCCACTATAGTCAAACCGATAATTTTCTCACTGACCCCCAGATTCTGGGCTATGAAAACAGCATTATCCACAACGAGTTTACCACCTCCCACCAAGCCGGCCAGTCCTATCAAGATCAAAGTCCATATTTTCGTAGTGGAGTAATTTTTTACTTCGACTGTTTCAAGAGATGGATCTGATTTAAGCTGTGTGAAGACGTAGTACAGGAAGCCGACAAAAAATACCAGGAGAAAAGCAGAATCAAGTCTCGATACACTATTTCCTGCTTCGATGAAATAATTATTAGCAAATAGCAATAAGACGACAGCTGCCACTAGCGAAAAAGGAATCTCTTTCCAAACTGTACTTGACTGGACCACCAGTGGTGTAATCAGTCCCGCGATTCCCAGAATAAAGAATAAATTGAAGTTATTGGAACCGATAACATTACCAAAAACAATATCAGGATAGTTTTGAAAGGAAGCGACTCCATTAACCACTAATTCCGGAGCAGAGGTGCCAAAAGCCACTATAGTCAGACCGATGGCCAGATCGGATACATTATTCTTTTTAGCCAGAACCGAGGCGCCATCGACCAACCAATCAGCTCCCTTAACCAAAAGGACCAAACCTAGAATCAATAATACAATTTGAAGAATCATATTGAATTGCTATTTGGGATCAAAAGTAGAGTGAAAATTTGTCGATTCCCTATTCTTGTAAAAATTATTTCATGAGGAATCCCATTCATCCGCACTCCAGCTCACAAAGCTAAATTTTTAACGTTATAAGCTGGAAAATCATGACCTTCCGGTCAGCGAGGAAAAATTATTTAGTCAATTTCTGGGATAAAAAGGATTGCTTTTCCGGTTTTGATAACCATGAAATGCTGCAGCCAGGAATATGATTGCCGCTCCGGTAAGTGCAGCGGCTTTGAGGTCAGGAGAGCTTGACCAATGTCTCACCGCAATAGCTACCAAAGCCCAGATTCCGACAGCGGAAAACTCCCTCATATTTCTATTCCAGATCATAAACAGATTGACTGCCACAGTCAAGCCTATCATAATAATCGCCCAAGTGAGCTCCGAAAATGGACCGGTCCATCCGATTTTCGCGAGATAAGCAGAGACATTAGCGACGGTGGCTACGGTGATCCAGCCGGCATACAGGTCTATTGGCCACCAGACTCCCGCAATGATTTTTTTGGGAGCATCCCAGAGTTCCATTTTCAGATTGATAATTAGGATGATCATTGAAATCAAAATCAGGCACATCACGATGACACTGATGCCTGTATATTCCATCAGCCAGACCCAAACCCAAACTCCGTTAAGGATGTTGGCTAAAATCAGAAATGGTCCGATCTGGGAGAGAAAGCTGGAATCTTTATCGGGACTAAAAGCCCTTAGAATAAAAAATATGGCTTGTGCAGCCAATGCCAAATAAATCAATCCCCAGATCGAGAAAGCGTAGCTTGCTGGGGTAAATAGGTTTTCATACTCCTGGCTCAATGAACCCATTGTATTGCCGTTGATTTTAAAAACACTGGTATAATAATTCCAAAAAATCACCGCCGCTAGGACCAGGCTATTTAAGATGGCATAGATCTGATGTGACTTTTTCATTTATTCAGTGGTTTCAGGTTTTTCAATAAGGTTGGAATTAATTCGGTGACGGTGGGATGAGTTTGTACTGAGTTGATTAAAGTCTCATAGTGGATTTTGCCATAGATTGCCGTGATGAATGTGCCAATTATTTCATCTGCCCCGGTTCCAAATACGACTGCACCCAGAATCCGGCCGGATTGAGCATCGACCAAAACTTCCATCTTACCCTTGGTTTCTCCTTTTTCCTTAGCCCTGGAAATATCTGACATCTCCATCTCGGCATAGAGCACCTTGGTTTTTAGCTTTTCTGCTTGCTTTTTGTACATCCCAACCCTCGCCAGTGGAGGGTCAATGTAAAGGCAATAATTGGTGACACGATCGTCCAAACTTTTGGATT
Organism: uncultured Limnohabitans sp.; assembly: GCA_964521585.1. Taxonomy (GTDB): domain Bacteria; phylum Bacteroidota; class Bacteroidia; order Cytophagales; family Cyclobacteriaceae; genus Algoriphagus. Next base: position 9,616 of record CAZFSC010000071.1, on the reverse strand, counting down.
GGTCTCCATAAAGCTGATTTTTCATGATCTCAAAATCATTGAAAGAAGTATGGGTAAATGCGCCCTGTCCATTGCAGTCACCGAGGGCATAGATGCCCTTCACATTGGTTTCCAACTGTGGATTCACTTTGATGTATCCGCGATCATCAATTTCCAATCCGGCCTTTTCTGCTTTAATTAGATCTGAGTTGGGCTGCCTTCCCACTGCCAGCAGGATATGCGAGGCTTTCAGATGTTGTTTTTTTCCATCCTGGTTAAAGGATACCCTGATTTCACCGGATTTAAGCCTCTCCGCTTTAGATTCCTTTGCGCGACAATAAATCTGAATTCCCTCTTCTTCCAAGATCTCCTGAACCAGCGCTGAAATGTCTGAATCTTCTTTGCCAATCAAATGATCCTGAAGTTCCAGGATAGTCACCTTTGACCCGAATCGAGAAAACATCTGGGCAAATTCCAGAGCGATATACCCTCCGCCTAGGATGACCAATTCCTTGGGGACAGTCTCCAATTCCAAAATCGATTCATTGGTGAGGTAATCCACAGACTCAAAGCCTTCTGGAATCACCGGACGAGCCCCCACATTGATAAAAAACTTATTGGCTGTAAAAATCTTCGATCCCACCTTGATCCGCTTAGAGTCAACAAATTCTGCCTTTCCCCGGATGATGGAGATTTTCTCATTTTCTTGAAAAGATTTTTTTATTCCTTTTCTGGAATCCCCGACCAAGTCGTCTTTCCTTTTTTTAACAGCTTTTAAATCTATTTTGGGAGCGCCTGTAATTTCAACCCCCAATTTTGATGCATTTTGAATTTCCCACATCCGCCTTGCACTAGCCACATACATTTTGGTAGGAGTGCAACCGGTATTGACGCAGGTGCCGCCCAGCTGGTCTTTTTCGATCAGGGCTACTTTTTCCCCCTGAGATGCGAGCGTGGATGCCAAAGGATTTCCGGCTTGCCCCGAACCGATGATGATGGAATCAAATGTGTGATTTTGACTCATGGTATGAAAAGTTGATGGGCAATTAAGATCGCATTTTAATAGGGTTTTTGAAAGAAAATCCTGGATAATTTAGTTGATGAATAATGTCCGTCCGAAAGAAAAACAGTAATTCTTCCGTTGGCAAAACGCTTTGTTTTTTACTGACAACCTATTGGTTTTCAATTTAAAAGCATGTAGATTCAAAGCCTTTTAATTTTCAGGCTATGGAAAATACCGTCTATCAAGCTTTTGTAAGAAAAGCATTCGAAAATTTAGATTTTGTGCAACACGAAGTCATGCAATCACTGACCGAAATTGCTTTGTCCGGTGAATTCAAGGATATGCAAGAATTGCTAAAACAGGAGGAAATTGACTTTCGATTAAGTGATTTTGATCAGGCGAGTGATCCCAATATTCATATACTCAGCTATCTGCTGAAAAGTATTTTGATTGCCAAAGAGGACCTGGAAGCCTGGAATGGAAAGGAATTTTTGAAGATCGACTCTGCGTCTCAGTAATATTTCTTGCTTTTGAATGAAAATCATCGCGTTTTTCAACAAACTAATTAGCGACAATTGATGTCAAAAAATATTTAGTAAATTTTTTAATCAGTAAGTTTATCTACGTAATGAAATCATAAAAATTATGTGGATAGCAAGTGAAAATGGCTTTTTGTCGGTTTTTCAGCATCGGGAAAGGCCGGATCAAGGATTAGTCAGAACAAGAGTCAGAAAAGTTCTGGAGGCGATTTTTCCTGATGATAAAATGGTAGAAACCCCCGATGGGGATTTTCGATTTAGCATGTTTGCCAGCAAGCAGGCGGCTGCAGAAATTAATTTCCAACATGCGTGGGAGATCGATTATCCAAACTTTAAAAGTGACGCCTCACAATCTTCTTCTCAAAAGATTAAGGTTTACGCCTATCATGATAGCTGGGCTTTGATGTGGAATAATGCTAAACTAATCGCCAGGTCATGAAAGTGATATTTGTAATTGGAGCAACCGGGGTTGGAAAAAGCACCTACATCGAACGGGAATTTGCCGGAAAAGAACAAATATGCATTTTTAATATTGCCCGGAAAGCCAAAGAATTGTACGGGAGCTTTGAGGCTATGCAAAATGGAGATTGTGAGCTAAATGCAATCAATAAATCCTGTAACGATGTTTTTTTCGCTTTGATGGAGGGAAAGGATGTGGTGGTAGAATATCATACTGACGGCTTTGACGATGAACTTTTTGCACTGATTAAAAAGGCTAGATCGCTGCGTATCGCAACAGAAATAATTGCCTTGACAGCAGATGTTGAAGTGGCTTTGGATCGGGTCAGTCGGGCAGGATCAGATTATTTTCCTTCGGCAAAAATCAAAGAGGATACTGAACTGGTATTTATGGGTGTTTTGGAGGATGTGGAATTTAACTTGGGTTTTGAAAGAATTTGCGAAATAGGTGCAGAAGGAGGAAGTATCAACTTTTATCGGTTTAAAAAAGAAGGCAGAGAAAGATTTTTTTTCGTGACAGATGAAACCGGCTTTTTTGATTTTGAACCCAGTTATGAAATAGATAAAAAAGAAGGAGTGAATTACCTGGAGGAATTTTCAGACTTCGATTCGGCTTTCGAAAAGTTATTGGAGAAGTATCCGATTTTTCGATTATTTCCTGTGGAAATCAATCCCAAGTTTAAAGGAAAATTTCGGGCTGCTTTTCAGTATTTTCTAAGTCTTGAGCCCTCTAATGAGACAAATTCATTTTGGAATGAATCCCTTAACTAGTGGCTTTAAATTAGAATAGAAAATACTATTCGATAAAGAGGTATTTATTTTCCAGTTAATATACCCACTTTGATACCTATTGTCAGATGAGGAACGGAGTCCCATCCTTCGAATCGGTATTTCTCAGCGAAAGGATTTACCTTTTCCAGAAAGGCTCTGCTCTGCACTTCTGAAAGCTCCAAAACTTCCACTTCCCGATATCTGCCTCGGGCTCCCAATCCAACAAAAGAGTCGATCAGGATATTTCTGGAAGTGAAAACCTGCTTACCGAACTTCAGTCCGCCTCCAACCACCCGAAAATCAATCTGGGCTCTGTCGTACAAGATCTCTTGCCTGAAAGGCACATAATAATCATCCAGCCGGATAAAGTCCTTTTCCATCCAAAAAAACTCAATCGCCCAGTAGAATTTTGAGGTGTAAAACTTCACTTCGTTTTTGCTCCGCCAAAGCTTAAAGTTTTCATTTTTACCTCTGTCAGCCGTGATCCCAAAAATCCCTCCATTCACACCTATCTCAGACTGAATGCTGATTTTATTACTGAAAAAATATTCCACGCCACCCTGTAGAACGATCGTTTCAGGTTCCAAAAAAGCTAAAGGTGAAATCTTTACTAAGAGCCGCTTTTCTAAGCCTAAATCCTGTTGAGCAAAAGAAATGCTGGCTAAGCCCAAGATCAAAAAAAACAGAATAAACAATCGAGTCATAAACCAAATATAACTAAGCCTTTCAAAAAAAAATACCGACCTAGCTAGATCGGTATTTTTTAGATTTCATACTTCAGCTTTCTGATTTGTTAAAAAGCTCTTTCCTTCAAATGCTCTTCCAAATTCAATAAATTCACTCCGCTTTTCCACCAGTCAGGAGCAGGCTCTCCTTTGAGATGATGGTTGAAAAACTCCATCATGCGTACACTGTAGTCCTTTCGGTTTTCCAGTTTACCCAAACCGTGGTTTTCACCTTTATACTGCATCATTACCACCGGTTTTTTTAACCTTCTCAATGCGGAGTAGTACTCAATTCCTTGGGTAAAGTCCACCGCACCATCCTTGTCGTTGTGTAAAAGCAAAAGCGGGGTCTTTACATTTTTCACATGATAGACTGGACTGTTTCGCTCATAAGCTTCCCAGTTTTCCCAAGGTCCACCCTTGAATCTACCCTGCGAAGCTTCAAAAATCGACATGTTTCCACCTCCCGAATTCCAGTAGATCAAGTCATACATGGAGATCATATTGGTCAATGGAGCTCCTGCGGCAGCGGCTTTGAACATATCCGTCTGCGTGATCAGGAAGGAAGTCTGATAGCCTCCCCAAGAGTGGCCGTGGATTCCGATATTGTTTTCATCGATCACGCCGGTTTTGATTGCAGCTTTTACTGCAGGGATTACTGCCCAAACGGCGGACATTCCCGGATCGTCCAGCTTGTATACGATATCTGGTATGAAGACAGCAAAACCGTTGCTGGTATATACATTCGGATTCCATCCAGTGCCGCTGAAACCTGGGTTGGTCCAGTTGTGTCGTGTCTGAGAAAGCTTTTCATAATAATAAACTACTGTTGGATATTTCTTTCCTTCTACATAGCCTGCCGGCAAAAACAAGGCACCCTGAAGCGAATCACCTTTTTCAGTCACATAATTCACTAGTCTGGTTCCGGCTGACCAGCTGTATTTATCTGCATCAGGAGCATTGCTGGTCACTTGTTTTGGACTGGCCAGTGAGGCATCCGTGACATACATTTGAGGTGGAGTATTGAAGGTCTCTTTGCTCAGGAAATAAACGGATGCTTTTTCTGCTTTCCTGAGATCACCAATACTTGCATCTTCCCAGATCAGATTTTTAGCACCAGCTTGTAAGCCTCCTTTTTTTGCCGGAGAAAGTAGAGCTATGCCACTTTTTTTATCCCACTCTCCATAGGTTCTGATGTAGACTGGCTTGCTGAGATCAATCCCTTTTTCTTCTTCATCCAAAGAGAAACGATATTGATAGCGAACCTTTTCGGTACGCCCGTTTTGAGTGAGATTGATAGCTGGAGATTTACCATCGACGGGTACTTGCCAGATATCCCAGTCATCCCGTAAAAGCACATATTTGCTGTCTGAGCTCCATCCCAAAGCGCCGACCATCGGCTTTTCAACGTTGTGATCATCTTCTACATTGACGAAGGTGACAGGGATTTTTTCTGTGATATTTGTCGTTGCCCCCGAAGTGATGTCATAAATAAAATAGTGTCCATCTTCTCCATATATCAGTTTGGTTCCATCCGTTGAAGGTCTTGGAATAGAGGAGTAAGAAGGTAAATAAAACTTGGTGAAGAGATTTTTTCGCTCTCCTGATTTCAGGTCCACGAGGTAAAAATCACTGTAGCGCTGGCCATCAAGATTTATATCCAGTTCGTAAATTTGGTCGTCAGATCCTAAAGCAAATCGATGTTTTGGAAGGATATTCAAATCCTTCATGCTGCTATCCTGAAGTGCAATATGTTTTGAAGCGGCTACATCGTACATCGCCCAAAAGCTGTAGTTTTTGTCCTGGTTCTCCATGACCTGCTGTCGTGATTGAAGTCGGCTATCATTCCAATGCCAAATGGTCATATCAGGTTTGTCTGCTTCATTTGAGCTATTCCCTTTTATTTTTCCAGAGTCCAACTTAGCGATGGCTTTTTGCAAATCAGCGATGGACTTGATGGTTGTATCTGCCATGATTCTTTTCATCGCATTCGATTCGGCAGTTTTCAGGGAATCTTTGTCCTCTGCTTTTTTTATATCCTCTTTCTTGACAAGAGTCAGCGGGTGAATTCCGTAGAATAATCGGGTCAAATCCTCAGACCACATCGGTCGGCGATTGCCACTGATCGTATAGGCTTGATCAAATCCGACACTGTCTTTTTTGGCATCATAAACCGTGACAGTTGGACTGGAGAGATTTTTTACTCCGATCACTTTTCCGTGGTCCTGCTTGTATTTTTTGTCCTTGACCATTTTCAAGGCAGCAAAAGCATCACCTTTTTCGGTCCAATTGATCGACTTATAGGCGGCTTTATCAGAGTCTAAAACGCTGGTACTATTGCTTGCCAGATTCAATAAGTAAAGGCCATTTCCCGATTGATTCGCAGCATCTACCGTGTAAGCAAGGTGTGTCCCTGTTTTGTTGAATGAAAATTCAGCCACATTACCCAGGTTCTGTGTTTTCTTGCTGTTCAGGTGATAGATCAACAGGTCCGAACCTTTAGCCTCGCCATTCCCCTCTTTTGGCAGGTTGATTGCAAGATGGCTGGAAGCATCGTTGTTGAAAGAAAAACTACTCACATTTTCGAATGTGATTTTGTCACTCTTTCCCAATTCCATCAAAATAAGCTTATCCCGGAGGGGTTTGCCTTTGGATTTTTCATTGGCTTTCTTTTCGGAGAATTTAGGATATTCTTTGAAAGCGATCCATTTGCTGTCATCACTGAATTCAATGTTGGGAAAATTGGTCGAACCGATAGGAAAACTCTTTTTTGAGTCCGGCTCATTGATTTTCTGAAGGATGACTTCTCCGTCTGCCTCCAATGCGACGATTCCGTAGGCAATCCACTGACCATCAGGTGAAATCTTGAAGCTGCCCGATTGCATATACTTCCAGGTTGGAATATCCTTCCAGGTGATGGGTTTGGTGTCTTGGGCGATTGCCATTCCGGCAAAAAGGAAAAGTGCCCAGAGCGTGAGTAGGTGTTTTCTGATCATTTTTGAATCTTTTTTCTGAAGCAGGAAATTAGCGAAAAATGAACATAGTCAATTAGAAATTGGTAAGAATGGTTAAAAAAAGCAATCCTGTTGCATTTTAGAATGAGTTTTTCTTTATTGCTTTAGTTAATTTGATTTTTATGGGAAAGAGACTCCTCCAAATCTTGATTATTATTTTTCTTTTTTCAGCCTGTAGGGACAAGTACCTTTTGAAAATTGGAACCTTTCCCGAAGGGTCTCCTATCAATTTGGTGGATTTAAATTCCGAATTTGATGAGATGAATTCAGATTATGTTTCCCCTTTTCTTTCAGCTCAATCTATTTTGATATTTTCCTCAAACGCCTCTTCTAGCGGGAAAAATTTCGATTTGGATGCACGCTTAATTCAATTCAACCAAAGTAAAGAGACGGGAAGTTTTAGTTTTAATGTGAGTAAAGTGATGGGACAAAGTGAGGTGATTCGAAATCAGCTTTTCGAAATCAATTCGGACTGTGACGAGAGAGGCCCATACAGTTTGGATGGTCTGGTAGCAGGAGTATTTGTTCGGTTGTTTTCAAGAGAATGTGAGGGCTTTTCCAAAATTTATTACAATGAATACAGGAAAACTGGCTCTTTTGATTATCAGACAGAAACTAAAATGCTCACATTGGAGGATAGTGAAAGCAGTGAAATGTATCCAAGCCTTTATGGAAAGGGTTTTTTAAAAGGAGATCTAAGTGGCAATAGCCAAGGAATCCCTGAAAAATTGATTTTTGGTTCAGATAAGGATGGACAACTGGATATTTATGAAGCTGAAATTCCAACTAAACAAACTGTGTATGAATTTGTGAGTGATCCAAGACCGAAGCAGGTTAGAAAGCTGTCAATCAGTAGTGATTTTGATGATCAAATGCCATTTGTCTATGGAGATTTATTGGTGTTTTCTTCCAATAGGCCTGGAGGTTTTGGTGGCTTTGATCTTTATTTTTCTGAAAGAGTTGGGAACCAATGGGCCGAACCTGTCAATTTCGGTCCTGAGATCAATTCGGAATTTGATGAATATCGGCCAATTGTCTCAGATCATTTAGAATATGGAAATCGTCTGATGATTTTTTCTTCCAATCGTCCCGGAGGTATGGGAGGCTTTGATTTGTATTTTGTTGGAATAGAGAAATTTTGATAAAAAAAGACTTGTCAAATTCAAAAGGCTAGAAGGTCTATTTTAACCAAGGTTTTCTGATTTCTACTTTTATAAACCATTTTTCCCTTCCTCATATCCTAACCAATTTTTAATTGGATCAATTTCTTCAACATAAGTATCCTAATCAAATTATAAATTTGTATAGACTAAAAGGTTGGATCGACCGTGTTGAAAAGCTTTTGTATAGCTTCTTAGCTAGAGGCCAGTCCACCACAATTGTCGGGTGCAGGCCAAGCAAATTCCATTCATTCCTAACCAACCTTGTCACTCCCAATGGAGGCAATTCCTTTAGTTGAGGTACTCCAGAACCCATCTCCAAACCGGTATGATCTCGATCTTGACCCCATCAAATTCCAAGGAGTCGGACTCTTCAAGTGTGAGAATGAGGCCTTTTTTTACTTTTGCGTAAGCACAGGTTTTCAATACACCTTTTATCTCCCGATCTCGGGTATGCAGCTGTTCCATTGACCAAGTGACCTGTATTGGAAGTGGCTCTTCATTTTCTTTCAAAACCACAAAATCACATTCGTGGGACTGATCCGAATAGTAAAATATCCGCTGCTGATAGATGGAGCCAAAGCGTCGATAGAGTTGCTGAAATACCAAATTCTCCAGCAGCACCCCATTTCGTTCAGGTTGTACGCCAACCAAGGCATTCAAAAGGCCATTATCAAGCCAATAGAGCTTCTTGTCAGACTTTTCTGACTTGCCTTGAGAGTGGTCAAATCGACTTATCCGTTTGAAAAGATAAGCATCTTCTGCGTGATTGAGTATCTCATACAGGGTGTTTAAGCCTACCGAATAACCCATGGATTTGAGCTGATTGAAATACCTTCTGACAGATACGGGCTGCCCTACGCTTCCTGCCACCAGTCGAAAGAGAGACCTCAAATACTGGAAATTGGATAGCTGGTGATACTCGATGATGTCCCTCAGGAGCATGGTATTGTAGTATTCCTGGAGATAGGCGATTTGCAGGCTAGGCTCGGTCAAGCGCGTAAGTTCCGGATAGCCTCCCTGAAAAAGGTACTTTTTGAAATAGGCTTCCGTCGTACTTTTCTCAGGGCCATAGATTGCAGGCTGGTGAGAATAGAACCTGCAAAATTCCTGAAAAGAAAGTGGTAAAAGTTCCAGTGCGATACTTCTTCCCCTGAGGACTGTATTGACTTCGGTATGCAGCAGTCGGCTATTGCTGCCTGTGAAGCAGATTTTCTTAGTGTATGTTTCGCTGACACGGTTGAGAAACTTTTCCCATCCCGTAGCGGCTTGGACTTCATCAAAGAAAAAGTAGCAATCGCTCAACTGCACCTCAGGATGTAATTCTCTCCAGGACTGAAGGATCAGATCGAGCTGCTCGGGCAGAAAGTGCACCCGTTCGTCTTCAAAATTAAAATAGATCAGCCGGGAAGGACTCACTTCTTTTGTGGTGGAAAGCTCCTTTATGTACAGGTTCATTGCTGATGTTTTCCCCACCCGGCGTGGTCCCAACACCGCTTGTATTTTGGGCAGGTCAACATGAAGTTTAGTCTCTCTTGGCACCAATTCTTCCCGGAGTTGCCGGGTTGAATTTTCGATTAGGATATTCTTCAGTACCTCTTTCATACGCTAAAGATAGGAATAATCGATTTTAAAAATGACAATAAATATCAAAATGTCTTTTTAAAAAAGACAAATAATTAAATTATGTCATTATTATTAGAAAAAGTAGTTCTCGGAGGATTTCGAAGTTTGATGACGGGGAAAAATACTGGAGTTAATTTGAAACTGCGAACCGCTGAAAAAAAGAAGACCTGCCTCTCGGGAAGCAGGTCAAATCTTTTGAGATGGACTTATTTAAGGATCAGTCATTTTTATAAACCACCTTTCCCCCCATCACCGTCATTGCCACTTTCGTATTCAATATCTCGTTCTCCGGTACTTCCATGATATTTTTGTCAAAAACAGTGAAATCAGCTGCTTTACC
>CAZFSC010000070.1:0-17901 GCA_964521585.1 uncultured Limnohabitans sp. | reverse complement strand
TTGCATTCAATAGTTCAATTGAAAAAATTCCCTTAAAAATTTTTAAATTGAAAGAGATGAGCTGCTTGAATTATTCTAAAAGTCAAGGGCTGATAAGTCAAACAGAAATTTCTTATTTAAAAGTCATATTATGAGCACTGTAAAGAATATTATGAAGGCATTGGAAACCTCCTCCCATCCGGAAGCTAGAGCATTGCACAAAGGAGATAATTTTAAGATTTTGATGATTGGCTTTAAAAAAGGAATGGTTCTAAGCGATCACAAAGCACATATAACCGCCAAACTGACGGTCCTGAATGGGAATGTATTATACAGAGAGAAAGATCGGCAGATCAATCTTGCGCAATATGAAGAAGTCGATATTCCACTTGAGGTAACGCACTCAGTGGAAGCCTTAGCGGATAGCCTTTGTCTGCTGACGCAAGGATAATCTATAGATTGATCAAATTAGGCTAGGGGAAGGCGATTTTTTTGGATGTAAATCTAGAAGTTTGTTATGAATTCGATTTGTCAATCTTTTGCGGCAGGGAAAAATACTGTTGTGACACTAATCCAGACTTTCATTTCATTTTTCGTTTCTTTGCATTCGATTATTTTGAATTCCAGCCTATTGACCTATGAGACAGCTCCTCCTACGGCCAGGTGCCGAAGAATTAACCTATGAAATCCGTGGAATTGTAAAAAAAGCCCGCCAAGTGGAAGCTTTGGGCTATGAGATGACTTGGGAAAATATCGGTGACCCGATTCAGAAGAGCAATCAAGTTCCGGAATGGATGAAATCCATCATTGCAGACTTGCTTAAAGAAGATAAAACTTACGGTTATGCCGACTCTAAAGGCGTATTAGAGACCCGGAAGTTTCTCGCTGATTTGAACAATGAAAAAAAAGGAAGTCAGATAACAGCTGAGGATATTCTTTTCTTTAATGGTTTGGGGGATGCGATTGCCAAACTGTATCAATTTCTGATTCCTACAGCCAGAATTATAGGGCCGTCTCCTGCCTACTCCACACACAGTTCTGCAGAGGCTGCCCATGCCAATACAGCCCCTATCACCTATGAGCTTGACCCGGACAACCAGTGGCTGCCAGATATGGAAGATTTGCATATGAAGGTCAAATACAACCCCTCCATTGTAGGAATCTTAATTATCAATCCGGATAATCCTACTGGGATGGTGTATCCGAAAGAGATTTTGGAAGAATTTGTAAAAATTGCCGAAGAATATAATCTGCTGTTGATCGCAGATGAGATCTATCAGAATATTACTTACAATGGAATTGAAGCAGTAGGACTTTGCGAAGTAATCGGAGATCGGCCGGCGATTTCATTGAAAGGCATATCCAAAGAATTCCCCTGGCCAGGAGCCCGATGCGGCTGGATGGAGTTTTATAACCGGGAGGCTTCGATTGAATTTGCCAAACTCTGTCAGACATTGGAAAATGCGAAGATGATCGAAGTTTGTTCCACGATTTTGCCTCAATTGGCTATTCCTAAAATCATGAATCATCCTGAATATAAATCCTATCGCACCCGGGCAAATGCTCAGATCGGCAGGCGTAGCGCGTGGATGGAAGAAATCCTGGGTGATATTCCCGGAATTAAGTTCAATCCCACCCAAGGAGCTTTTTACAATACCATTGTCTTTGATGAGGCGTTACTTTATCCAAATCAAACACTGCCCATCACAGACTCTAAGTTGCAAGCTTTGCTGGATACTTGGCTTTCTGATTTTACCATGCCATTGGACAAGCGATTTGTATACTACCTTTTGGCAGCAGAACGAATCTGTGTCGTCCCGATTTCATCCTTTTGCTCTGATTTGAGGGGGTTTCGGGTGACACTTTTAGAGGAAAATGAGGAGGTATTCAAAGATACTTTTAAGAGACTTGGAAAAGCTATTCGGAAGTATCTGGATTCGTAAATAAAAGTCTAAAGCGAAAAAGCTTGATAATCAATTGTCATGGGCTCTGGTTTTTATTTTTGGATTTCGCTCCAGCTTTTCATCTTCAACAGGTCTCTCTTCCAATTTGGAAAGATCAGGCTGACCGGCATTGATCCAGGCTGTGTACCAGAAGTCTGCGATCATCTTGATTGACTTTTTCATTTGTCGCTGTATTTGATGGTCTAGTGCAAGTGCGTATGCCTCGGTAAATTCCCGGGAATAAACGCGGACTGTCAATCCGTTTCGTTCTTCAAAACTGTATTTCTGATCCTGAGGAAAACTCAATGTCAATTCCCGCTCAATTCTGAGCACCGAGTCTACTTGATTGTGAGCAAATGCTACAGCTTCCCAGATCGCTTGCTGAGGTTTTGGGACATAATCTGCTTTTCCTACCCAAAGGGGATAATCTTTGGCCTGAAGCTCCGGAATGCGGCTTTCCCAAAAACCGTGGATTCCTTCTTGTCCGGTCAGCTGTCCATTGTAATTTTTGGTGGTATGAAGCGGGACATTCAAATCGCCCAGATAATGTCCCAAATCTGCTGATAGCCGAAGAATAGCGTTTTTGTCTTTGCTTTCAAAAGCTTTTGTCAGACTCACGAATGTCAGATAGGCCGACCATGGGCCGATTCCGTTTTGGCGCAGAGAATCCTCCGGAATGATTTTAATGGCCTCCTGCCAATAAATGGGAAGAATCTGCAATGCACTATCGCCGTAATGATCCAGATCGATGTAATGTTTTTCGGCTTCACCTTCTACCGCATACCGTCTGCGATCAGGATTGACTGCTTTCTCGGTGATGAACTGGATTTCCGGTTTATAGAATACAATGAGTTCGGGAGGAAGGGAAAATACTGCCATCCGATTGATCAGCGAATGAGCAAAAAATCCCCAAGGGGAGATAGGTTGTGAAATAAAAAAGAAAGGAATCAACCAAACTAGAAAAATTGCCATGAATAAAATTAAGCAAAATTTTTAGACGTTTGATTCTATTAATTCAGCTATATTTGCCCCTGCAAGGAGGTTTTGGCAAAATATTGGGATTTGTAAAATTGAAGCTCTCTAAGGAATGTTATTATTTCCTTTGGCAGATTTAAATAATTACAATAACTTTGCACTCCAATTCGGAACAGGGACACGTAAAGAAATTTATTTAATATCAAGATATGGCAAATCACAAATCAGCTCTGAAGAGAATTCGTGCAAACGAGGCGAAGCGTTTGAGAAACAGATATCAGGCCAAGACCACAAGAACTTTCATCAAGAGATTGAAGGCAACTACAGATAAAGTAGAGGCTTCCGATCTTTACAGAAAAGTTTCTTCTATGTTGGACAAATTGGCTAAGAAGAATGTGATTCACAAAAACAACGCAAGCAACAAAAAATCAAGATTGGCCAAGTTCGTAGCAGCGCTAGGTTAATTGCTGGAATGAAATTCTCTAAAACCCTGCTGGTCAGGGTTTTTTTATGCCCAAATGTTTGTAGCTTTAGTTAAACTTTTTCATTGCTTCTATGAACACATTCACTTCCATCAAAATTTCTGAACTTGCAGAGGCCGATAGACCACGTGAGAAACTACTTCTAAAAGGTAAAGCCGCGCTCTCCGATGCAGAGCTTATTGCCATCTTGATTGGTTCGGGTACTCCTTCCGTAAGTGCCGTAGATCTATCGAGGCATATCTTGGCATCGGTAAATCACAATTTGTCTGACCTGGCAAAATTGTCTATCCAGGATTTAAAAAAATTCAAAGGAATAGGCGAAGCCAAAGCGATTACGATCGTGGCAGCATTGGAACTTGGTCGGAGGAGAAAAGATGCGGAGCCTAAGCTGAAACCAAAAATTACCTGCTCCAGGGATATCTATGAATTAATGAAGCCTGAACTATTTGATGAGCAGGTGGAGTTTTTCTATTTGATCTTGCTCTCAAGATCCAATCAAATCATGAAAAAGCACCTGATTTCACAGGGAGGTACTGCTGGGACAGTAGTGGATACAAAAGTGGTTTTCAAGATTGCTTTGGAACATTTGGCTCAATCCATCATTCTTGTGCACAATCACCCCAGTGGCAATCTAAGACCTTCTGAGCAGGACAAAAGATTGACCGAGCGAATGGTTAAAATAGGCAGAGAACTTGATTTACCTGTCCTAGATCATGTGATTTATACAGATGATGGCTATTTTAGCTTTGCCGATGAAGGCATACTTTAAATTATGAAAAAGAATACCCTATTAATCCTAATCGTCTCTGTGGTAGTGGCAGTGGCGGTTTTTTATACCTTGACCGCTACCGAAAGCCCCGAGGATTATATTGAAAAAATCGAAGCGGAGCGAGAGCGCCAGTTTAAATTCATCCGTTTCAATGTAGAATCCCCTCTGACTGATGCACAAAAAAGGGATTTTAAAGAATTGGATTTTTATCCAATTGATCCCAACTACCGGGTGAAGGCGCGATTAATCCCTATTGAAAACCGGAAGGTTCGCGAAGTGCCCCTGACCGATGGTTCCAGAGAAAAATACATCGAGCATAGCTATGCGGAGTTTGAGCTGGGGGGAAATGTGAATCGCTTGCTTTTGCTGCAATCTTTGGACGAAGTGGATAAGCGAAATTTCTTCTTGGCATTTGCCGATCAGACCAGTGCTGGGGAAACTTACGGCGGAGGCCGCTACATCAATGCCCGACAGGATGGGAAAAACTCTATTACAATCGATTTTAACCTGGCTTACAACCCCTATTGCGCTTATAATCCGGATTATGCCTGTCCACTTCCTCCAAGGGAAAATCTACTTCCAATCCCCATCAAGGCAGGGGAGAAAAATTACGGGAAATAGACTTTCTGCCTACGTCAATTCTCTTAAATTTGCAGAAGATTAAAAATGGGGTTTTCGGACCCTTTTTATTTACCTAAGGTAGAATCGAACGATTCCCCTAGCTTACTTCCCTATGAAAATCTCAATCAATCGATTAAAAAAATATATTGCTTTAACGGAGACACCAAAAGAAATCGCAGCCCTTCTGACTCAGTCAGGCCTTGAAGTGGAGGGAATCGAGGAGTTTGTCTCTATTCAAGGAGGACTTGAGGGCATCGTCATCGGTGAAGTGCTCACTTGTGAAAAACATCCTGACGCGGATAAGCTGAGCTTGACTACGGTCGATATCGGAGCGCCCGAACCTTCTCAGATTGTCTGCGGCGCTCCGAATGTGGCCAAAGGACAGAAAGTGCTGGTTGCGACAATCGGTTCTACGCTATATCCTACCGAGGGTGAGCCTTTTCAGATCAAAAAAGCAAAAATCCGAGGTCAGGCCTCCGAAGGAATGATCTGCGCAGAAGACGAGTTGGGACTTGGAAAAAGTCATGCAGGGATCATGGTTTTGGATACAGATTTGCCAAACGGGACTCCTGCATCTAAGCTAATCGAGGTTGCTCACGACCAGATTTTAGAAATCGGATTGACACCGAATCGGGCAGATGCAGCATCACATCTAGGAGTAGCCCGGGACTTGCGCGCACTGCTTGGCAAAGAGCTTTGTCTGGATACGGTGGAGGAATTAAAGTACGAAAGTAAAGGATCTACAATTAATGTGGAGGTAGAGAATTCCGAAGATTGCCCTCGATATGCCGGAGTAGTGATCTCTGATTTGAAAGTAGGGCCTTCTCCGATCTGGCTTCAGAATTTTTTGAAATCACTTGATTTGGAGCCGATCAATAACGTAGTCGATATCACCAATTTCATTTTGCATGATCTGGGGCAGCCGCTTCACGCATTTGACACGGCACAGATAGCAGGGGGAAAGATTATCGTAGGTAAAAGTCCAAAAGGAACGGTTTTCAAAACTTTGGATGAAAAAGAGCGGAAACTTTCCGGTGAAGAATTGATGATCAAAGATACGGAGGGAGGAATGTGCATTGCAGGGATATTCGGGGGTATCGATTCCGGTGTCAGTGAAAAAACCACTTCCATCTTTTTAGAATCTGCCTATTTCTCACCGGATATTATCCGTAAAGGTGCACAGTTTCATGGCCTGAAGACTGATGCTTCGTTCCGTTTTGAGCGGGGTACAGATCCAAATATGCCGGTTTATGCACTGAAGCAGGCTGTCAAATTGCTCAAAGAAATCGCCGGAGGCAAAGTAGCTTCCGATTTGATCGATATTTATCCAAATCCCATCCAGGACTTTGAGATCGAGGTGGAATATGGACATATAGACCGGCTGATCGGGAAGAAAATTGCCCCAACCGAAGTCAAAAAAATACTGGAAAGTCTGGAGATTCAGGTGACCAATGAAACCGAAATTGGTTTTACAGCGATTGTAAAGCCTTATCGCGTAGATGTGACACGGGAGGCGGATATCATTGAGGAGGTGTTGCGGATTTACGGTTTTGAACAAGTGGCCTTGGCCGAGCATCTGAATACAGATTTCCTGGCGGATCACCCGGCAAAAGATCTCAATAAGCTTCAGTTTAAATTATCCCAGATTTTGTCCGGGCAGGGCTACCTGGAAATGATCACCAATAGCTTGACCAAATCCAGTTATGCCGAAAAGTCCGCTTATCTGAATCCGGATCACAGTGTCAAAATCTTGAACCGACTCAGCGAGGACCTGGATGTGATGCGTCAGACCTTGTTGTATTCAGGTCTGGAAGTATTGGCCCGAAATATCAATCGAAAACAGACAGACCTGAAGTACTTCGAATTCGGAACAGTATACCAAAAGCTGGATGAGGGCTATTCAGAAAGCCGTAGACTGGCCCTTTTCCTTTCGGGAAAGAAAACCTCTGAGAGCTGGCTGGAGCCATCGAGACCTTTTGCTTTCGCAGATTTATTTGCAACCGTAGAAGGAATATTACAGCTTTTGAATGTTGATCAGGGCGATCTCGTAATGATCGATTCTGCACCTTTCGAATATGGACTTAAGCTCATGCTTGGTCAAAAGGAACTTGCAGTCATCGGTTTGGTAGATGAGAAATCGCTCAAACTTGCGGAAGTCCGACAAGAGGTTTGGTATGCTGATTTGAATTGGGACCTGCTTTGCAAAAAAGCAAGCGGGCTCAAGAAATATGAGGAGATCTCCAAATTTCCTGAAGTTCGAAGAGATTTATCTTTGGTTATCGATCAGACGGTCTCCTACGATGAGGTGAAGAGAGTGGCTGTACGTGCAGGAGGCAAGCTGCTTCAGCGTGTGGGTGTTTTTGACGTCTATCAGGGAGATAAAATCGAGTCCGGAAAGAAGGCTTATGCATTGAGTTTTTATCTTCAGGACTATGAAAATACACTGACCGATAAGGTAATTGATAAAACAATGAGTAAATTGATTCACGCCTTTGAAAATGAGGTTGGCGCTCTGATCCGTACATAGAGATGATTCACGAAGAACTGCTAAAACTGGAAAAACTCGCTGCGAAGGTCAGCGACAGATTATTGGAAGTGAATGCTGAAAATCAGCAGTTAAAGCAAAAATTGGAAGAAGTCTACAAGGCTTTGTCGGAAAAAGAGCAGGAGATAGAACATTTTAAAAATAAAATTAAAATTAGTAACATTGTGGAGAACCGACCGGTGAGTCTGGGAGATTCGAGCGAGATGAGTGACTTAATCAATAATTATATACAAGAAATCGACCATTTGATCACCTATTTATCAGATTGATATGGAGACACTTGCCATCAAATTAAAAATAGGGGATAGAGAATACCCCATGCGTGTAAAGATCGAGGATGAATCCAAGATCCGACAAGCGGGCAAGTTGATAAATGAAAAACTGCGAAAATATAAAGATGAATATGGTCTGGATGACAATCAGGATTTGTTGGCGATGGTCGCATTTGATTGTATGGTAGATTCTCTGGAAACCAGCGAAGTAAGTGCAGGAAACAGCGAGCAAATCAAAACCAGTATTTCGACGATCAACACGCTTTTAACCAAAGCTTTATAATTAATTAATCACTTATTTCTTACGATTTTTCGGATTCTCCAAAGGTTAATTTATACTTAAAAAACCTATGGGAGACATATTATATATCATTCTCGCAGCCCTGGTGGGGACTGGTGCGGGAGCCGCAATAGCCGGCGCTTTAATCAAAAATAAAAATGCAAAGCTAGAAGAAGAGACCAAAGAGCGGGTAAAATCCATGCTCCGAGAGGCAGAAATCAATGCAGAGTCAATTAAGAAGGACCGCATTCTGGAAGCCAAAGAAAAATACCTGAAGCTCAAATCGGATTTTGATGAGGAGATGAACAATAAGAAAAACATCATCATCACCAATGAGAATAAGGTCAAACAACGAGAGCAGCAGGTCTCTAAAGAACTGGAGCAAGTCAAGCGTAAGGAAGCTGAATTGGACAGTAAAAAAGAAAACCTAAATGCACAGCTTCACGCCGTTCAGGTTAAAAAGGAGGAGTTGGAAAAAGTTACAAACCAGCGAATCTCAGATTTGGAAAAAATAGCCAATCTGACCCGTGAGGAAGCTCGAGAGGAATTGATCAAAATGCTCACTGAAGAAGCCCAGTCCAAAGCATCTTCTCAGATCAAAGACATTTTGGATGAGGCCAAACTCACAGCAACCAAGCAGGCCAAAAAAATTGTCCTGGATACGATTCAGCGCACAGCCACCGAACATGCAGTGGAGAATTGTGTGTCTGTATTCAGTATTGAAAGCGATGATATCAAAGGAAAAATCATCGGAAGAGAAGGAAGAAATATCCGGGCGCTGGAAGCAGCTACCGGGGTAGAAATTGTCGTAGATGACACCCCTGAGGCGATCATTATTTCTGGTTTTGATCCTGTGAGAAGAGAGGTGGCCAGACTTTCCCTGCACCGATTGGTACAGGATGGTAGGATTCACCCGGCGAGGATCGAAGAGGTAGTTGCGAAAACTGAAAAGAATATCGAAGAGGAAATCGTCGAAATCGGTGAGCGTACCTGTATTGACCTTGGCATCCACGGTCTTCATCCTGAACTGATCCGAATGGTGGGAAGAATGAGATTTAGATCATCCTACGGTCAAAACCTTCTGCAACATTCCAGAGAAGTAGCCAAGCTTTGTGCTACCATGGCAGCAGAGATGGGCTTGAATGCGAAATTGGCTAAGCGGGCTGGACTCCTTCACGATATCGGAAAAGTATGGCACGAAGAGCAGGAATTACCCCACGCCATCCTTGGAATGGAGCTTGCCAAACGCTACAAAGAGCATCCTGAAATCTGCAATGCAATCGGTGCTCACCATGACGAAATCGAGATGACTTCTATGATCTCACCGATTGTACAGGCTTCTGATGCAATCTCCGGTGCTAGACCAGGTGCCCGTCGCGAGGTGATGGACAGCTACATTAAGCGTCTGAAAGAATTGGAAGAACTGGCCTTGAGTTTTGACGGCGTAAACAAATGTTTTGCCATGCAGGCGGGTCGGGAGCTTCGGGTATTGGTAGATGCTGACAATGTAGATGATACTACTGCAGGAAAGCTTTCTTTTGATATTTCCCAGAAAATCGAAAAGGAAATGCAATATCCTGGACAGATAAAAATCACCGTGATCCGCGAAATGAGAGCAGTGAACTACGCCCGATAAAAAATATATTTTGCGATAAAATCAAATGGCAGTTACCTTTAGGTTTCTGCCATTTTTCATATTATGATACATCATTCTTTTTATATAAATCGTGTGGGTTGGTGGCTTCGGGAAGCTAGAGCCAATGTTTATCCCCGGAAACTTACTCCAACTGATATTCAGATTCTGGAGCATCGATTCCCTTACTATCAGCGTCTGGGAGAAAAACACCGGGCAGAGTTCCGAACTAAACTAAGCCGAATACTTTCATCCAAGGAGTTTTTGGGTCGTGGAGGAATCGAGGAAGTAACAGCTGAAATGGAAATATTAATCGGAGCGACTATTGTGATGGTGACTTTTGGCTGGAAGCGGATCAGGTTGCCACATTTCAGAAAAATCCTGATCTATCCCAATACTTATTACAGTACCATTACTAAAAGCTATCATCATGGAGAAGTCAACCCAAAATATGGGCTGATTGTAGTTTCCTGGCCTAGTTTTCTGGAAGGATTAAAAAATGACCAGGATGGGATAAATCTGGGTGTCCATGAGATTGCCCACGCCCTGAAGTTGGAAAATCAGATTTATTCGAATGGGGAAAGTGATTTCTTTAACCCAGAGGTCTGGGAAAGATTTCAAGCATTCGCCAGACAAGAACAAGAAAAAATCGAGCAAGATCAGTCCTTATTCCGAAAAGAGGCCTTGCTCAATGAACACGAATTTTTTGCAGTAGCGCTGGAAAATTTCTTCGAAAGACCAATTGAATTCTTTTCATATCATCCCGAAATGTATGGGACCATTGTCCAGCTCCTGCGACAGGATCCCCGTGTTTGGCTCAAATAAGTAGTTTTCGAATCTCTGTTTCCAAAACGAATGATAATCCGTTCAGTCTACTAAGATCTCTTCCCCAGAGATTTTGATTTGCAAGAATGATGGCAAGAACATCTTGCAAGTGTTCCTTTTTCCATGCTTTTGCAAAAAAGGAAAGCACTTCGGAATCATCCTTCAACGGAAGTTTTTCACCTTTAAATTCTCCTTTGTAGAAAAGAAGTAAAGCTGCAAATCCACGACACAGACTTTCTGGCCATTTTTGATTTTTTTCCCAATACTGAAGCATCGAAGGCAATACCCGGACCTTGAATTTGGCGATGCTGTTCAAAGCAATTGATTGTAATTCGTGCCTGATAAATGGATTGGCAAATCGCTCTAATACATCCTCTGCAAACGATTCAAGTTCCTCTTTTGGTAAGTCCAGGGTGTCAAGGATTTCCTCAAAAATTGCTTTTCGGATGAATTGTTGCATTTCCTCATTTTCAATGGATTCACCCACTGTTCGCAAGCCATGCAAGTAGGCATACGGGACAAGCGTCGTATGTGCTCCATTCAGAATTCTAACCTTCATTTGCCGATAAGGGCTTAGATCTTCTACAAACTTGACATTCAGGCCAGCCTTATGAAGTGGAAATTTGGTCTTAACAAATTCAGGAGCTTCAATCACCCAGAGATGAAATGGCTCTGCAACGACCAAAAGATCATCTTCGAAGCCGATCTGTTCCTGAATTTCATTGATCGAATTGCCCGGAAAGCCAGGCACAATACGATCCACCAAGGTATTGCAAAAAGTATTGGCGGAATTTATCCAAGATTCAAATTCCCCCGGTAGAGACCAGATTTTGATATATTCCAGAATGCTTTCCTTTAGCTTTTCCCCATTCTTTTCGATCAGTTCGCTTGGCAGGAAAATCAGTCCCTTTTCCAGGTTTCCCTTGAAATACTGAAACCGGCGAAAAAGCAAAGCAGTCAGCTTGCCTGGGAATGTCGAGGGAATGGTTTGCCAAGATAGGTCTGTGCGATCCACTTCAATCCCTGATTCTGTCGTATTCGAAAAGACAAATTTAAGGTCAGGGTTTTCCCCCAGTTTCAGATAGGCTTCATAGTCCTGAAAGATGACCAGTACGTCATTTACACTGGTAATCAATTGAGCTTCATCCACCAATTTTCCTTGGCTTATGCCGCGGGAGATTACATGAAAAAGCCCCTCCTGTTTTCTGATTCTTGGATCTGGGTTCTCACTGTGGATCTGAACAGCCTGAATCCCAGCATTCATCAAGTTCTTGTTGTTGGCGATTTCAACCATCCAGTCTGCAAACCCTCTCAGAAAATTCCCATAGCCAAACTGGAGAATTTCTACGGGACGAGTGGGGATTGACAATGCTTTTCGCGATAATTTTTTCATAGGAGGAGTGGCTGAAATCTTGAGCTGCTATTAGTTCGCATGAATCCGAGCATGATGAGAGCGTCGCATAGCGATATGATTATTTACCATGCGTGATTCCATATGACAGAATGAAGATAAATTTTATACTTATGAAAAGAAGAAAATAAGTCTGGGATTTCCAACCAAAAATCTTCAGACTGAATTAACTTGGAACTAATTCAACTGAAATCCCAATGGCCAATACTGATATTAGAATTCCCTACGAAGAATTGATATCTGCTTTGACTATGGTTTTAAAGCAGTTTGACTTTCAATCTATTAAAGCTGAAAGGTGTGCTACTCTTTTTGCAAAGGCTGATTTGGATGGGGTAAGATCGCATGGAGTCAACCGGTTTTTAAGATTCATCGACCATATTCAGAAAGGGCAGGTCATTCCTACTGCTCAGCCCGAGCAACTCAGCCAATTAGGATTTTTTGAGCGATGGGACGGAAAACTCGGTGCGGGCAATCTAAATGCGGACTTTGCCATGAATCGGGCAATCCTGTTGGCAAAATCTTTCGGTATCGGTGCTGTGGCTTTAGCAAATACAAATCACTGGATGCGAGCTGGCAATTACGGCTGGCAGGCAGTGGAGTCCGGTTGCATTGGAATTTGTTTTACGAATACCAAAGCCAACATGCCTGCTTGGGGAGGAAGTGAGCCTAAACTCGGAAATAATCCTCTTGTGATTGCGATACCAAGAAAAGAGGGACCGATTGTACTCGATATGGCCATGTCGCAATTTGCTTACGGGAAAATGACTTTGGCGAAAGAAAAGGGCGAAATGATGCCCCAGGAAGCCGGTTTTGATGAAATGGGGAATTTGACCAAGGATCCAAGACTCATTCTTGAGAATGAAATGGCTTTGCCTATGGGACTCTGGAAAGGAAGCGGTTTATCACTGATGATTGACTTGCTGGCCTCCATTCTTTCCGGTGGAAATTCCGTACATGAGATCCAAAATAGGGAAGAGGAAGTGGCTCTCTCGCAGGTTTTTATTTGCCTTGATCCGATCAAATTGGAACTCAGTACATGGATCGATGAGAAAGCTGATTTAATAATAAAAGACCTGAAAGCCTCATCCAGTTTTGCGGGAAGATCGGTTCGATATCCTGGCGAGCAGATTTTGGCACTGCGCAAAGAAAATATGGAAAATGGCGTCCCGGTATCTTCCGATTTTTGGCACCAACTCAATCATAAATTCAAATTATGAAAACATTTGGAATAGGAATTATTGGCACTGGAGCTATTGCCGAAAAACATGCCGAGGCGATTCAAGCTGTGAAAGGAGCAGAATTATTGGCTGTTTGTAGCAGTTCTGAAAGCCGGGCAAACCGGGCGGAGGAAATATTGAAAGTGAAGGCTTACTGGGATATCAATGATTTTCTGAAGCATCCAGGTCTGGACATCGTATGCATTTGCACTGCCAGCGGAAGGCATCTAGAACCCGGGATTTTGGCTGCAAAATCGGGCAAACATTTGCTAGTGGAAAAACCGATTGAAGTTACTTTGGAGAAAGCGGACCAATTAATTAATGTCTGTCAAGATCAGGGTGTTCAACTTGGAGTGATATTTCAGAATCGTTTTTCTTACGATTTCGAGAAATTGAAAGCGGCTGCAACCGCCGGTAGGTTTGGAAAAATTCTGATGGGAAATGCCTACGTCAATTGGTACAGGAATGAGGAATACTATAGCAGAAGTGAATGGAAAGGAACGCTGGATATAGATGGCGGAGGGGCACTGATTAATCAGGGAATTCATACCTTGGATTTACTGCTGGATTTGATGGGAGAAGTAGATTCTGTTTACGGGAAAGTGCAAACAGTATTGCATCCTATTGAAGGCGAAGATTTAGGTGCTGCTTTAGTGACCTTTAAGAATGGGGCAATTGGAAATGTGACTTCTTCCACTGCTTTTTTTCCGGGATTGCCGGAGCGAATCGAACTATTTGGAACAGCCGGAAGTGCCATTTTAGAAGCTGGGAAGATTGTTCATTGGAGTATAAAAGGGGAGGAAGCTTTTCAATCAGATGCCGGAACAAAAAGCCCATCAGGAGCAGCTGACCCAATGGCGATCGGTTCCGAACTTCACCAGAGACAATGGCAGGATTTCATACAGAGTATTAGAGGAGATTATAGACCACGGGTTGATGGGAAAACAGCCAGAAAATCTTTGGAATTGATTCGGGGGATTTACAAATCATCCAAAATCAAAAATACGGTTTCATTCCCTTTCGAAGAGTGAAGCTTTTCCGATGAAAATGAAAAGAGAATAAGACTATTTACGGAATCGTTTTCATGGGACAAATGAGATCTGCAAATGATCGAATCAAGATAAAATCTTTATTTGGGTCCCATTTCGGCTGATTTTAATTGATTCTGAAAGCTGGACTGTTTCAGGTATCTCCCACTTTAGATACATAATTTTTCTCCCTTATCTCCATTCATCCTGAATGATTTTGAAAATGGATGGGATACAGTCATATTTAATAGAAAGATATCCAATTCTGGATTTTGGTTCAAAAAACCAGTTGAGCTATCTGGCTAGAATTTTCAATAGACCCATGAAATCAAGCATTCCTACAACCTCATCCGCTGCAAAGATTATTTATCATGCAAGATTCCATGTGGCCTATTTAAATCAATTATAAGCACATGAAAAAATCCATTTTATATCTGCTTACCGTTTTGGTAGTAGGTGTTTTACCCTTTTCCTGTGGTAGCCCATTGAATTTCAAATTGATAAAAATGGGGCATGCCCAAGTGACTAATCATCCGGTGCATGAAGCAATGCTATTCCTTGCAAAACGCGTGGAGGAAAAATCGAAAGGAAAAATCAGGGTAAAGGTTTTCCCTAATCAACAGCTTGGTTCTGAGCGGGAGTTACTTGAATTACTTCAAATCGGAAGCCTAGGCATGACCAAAGTCTCCGCCGCTGCACTGGAAGGATTTGCTCCAACGATGTCCGTTTTCGGTTTACCGTATTTATTTCGGGATGATGCGCATCAGCGGGCAGTTTTGGAAGGCCCCATAGGCAAGCAATTATTACTTGACGGAGAGGAATTTTGGCTTCGTGGATTGACCTATTACGATGCTGGAAAAAGAAGTTTTTATACCAAAGACAAACCCGTAGAACAGCCTTCAGATTTGGCCGGTAAAAAAGTACGCGTAATGGAAAGCGTCACTGCTGCCAACATGGTGAAAGCAATGGGAGGCTCGCCTACTCCAGTGTCTTATGGAGAGCTTTACACGGCATTGCAGCAAGGAATCGTCGACGCAGCTGAAAACAATCCTCCCAGTTTCTATACTTCCAAGCATTATGAGGTTTGTAAGTTTTACAGTTTGGATGAGCATACCGCTCTCCCGGATGTAGTCATAGTAAGCACCAAAGTATGGGAATCGCTCAGCGAGCAGGAGCAAGAATGGCTTCAAGAGGCAGCTGATGAATCTTCGATATACGAATATGAATTATGGGCAGCATCCACCGAAGAATCGATGCGTGAGTTGGAAGCTGCCGGAGTGAGGATTACTTATCCGGACAAAGCACCTTTTCGAAAAGCTGTGGAAGGTATCTACACCCAGTTGAAAATCGATAATCCTGAGATTTACGAAATCGTGGAGAAAATCCGCGCAGTCAATTAATTCCTAGCCCCCTGCCTTATGTTTTCATTGAGTAGCAAATTTAAACTTGACCAACTGATTGCAGCCATGTTGATCATTCTGATGGGATTGATGGTGATCAATGTGACCTGGCAAGTAGTTTCGAGATACCTTTTTCAGGATCCGAGCTCTTTTACCGATGAGCTTGCCAGATACATGCTGATCTGGGTGGGCATGCTTGGATCAGCCTATGTGGCCGGTAAAAAAGAACACCTGGCAATTGATATCCTGTTGAGCAGTTTGAGCCAAAAAGGACAATTTAAACTGATGATTCTCATAGACGCCTGCATTTTGGTTTTTGCTTTATTGGTGATGCTACTGGGAGGAAGCAATCTCGTTTACATCACCTTTATTCTGGGGCAAAAATCCGCTGCATTGCAGATTTCACTTGCCTATGTCTATAGTATTATTCCTTTCAGTGGACTTTTGGTGATTTACTACCAGATTGTGGCTCTGATTCAGTCTTTACATTCCCTCAAAATAGCCGAATAATGGAGATTTTACCCGTATTGATTCTTGTTTTGTCGTTCCTCTTTTTCTTGGGTATTGGGGTGCCAGTGGCTTGGAGCCTGGGACTCTCGAGCATGCTGACTTTGATGGTCACGGTGGCCAGTATGCCGGCTATCACTACGGTTGCACAGCGGATGGGGACAGGATTGGATAGTTTTTCGCTTTTGGCTATCCCTTTTTTCATTCTGGCAGGTGAGCTGATGAATCGGGGAGGAATAGCAAATCGACTGATTGAGTTTGCAAAAGCTGTCACAGGAAGACTTCCGGGAGGATTGCTTCATGTCAATATCGTAGCTGCCATGCTGATGGGAGCCATTGCAGGTTCGGCAGTAGCTGCAGCTTCTTCCATGGGAGGGATTCTGGGCAAACGGATGGAAAAAGAAGGCTATCCAAAAGAACTAGGTGCTGCGGTGAATATTACTTCCTCTACCACCGGATTGGTCATCCCACCTTCCAATGTGTTGATCGTTTATTCTCTGGCATCGGGCGGGGTTTCGGTAGCTGCCTTGTTTGTGGCCGGCTATTTACCCGGTTTGCTGGTGGGATTGTTTCTGATGATCACTGCCGCGATTATGGTCAAAATTAAAAAGCTTCCGGCCGGTGAGTCCACCTCGGTGAAATTAATCTTCGCTACTTTTTGGACTGCGATTCCAAGTTTATTTCTTCTGGTGGTCGTGATAGGAGGGATTATCGGGGGGATTTTTACAGCGACGGAGGCCTCTGCAATCGCCGTAGTTTACAGCTTGGTTCTGTCCTTGATTTATCGGGAGATCGGTTGGAAAGATTTGCCGGCTGTATTGCTGAGATCTGCAGAAACGACCGCAGTAGTGATGCTCCTGATCGCAACTTCCATGGCGATGTCTTGGGTGATGTCCAGCGAGGAAATTCCTCAGAATATCAGCAACGCGATGCTTTCGCTGAGTGACAATATTCTTGTGATCTTAATTCTGATCAATCTCCTTCTGCTTTTCGTGGGAATCTTTATGGATATGACTCCTGCAGTTTTGATTTTTACACCAATTTTCCTTCCCGTGGTCACAGCTCTTGGTGTGGATCCGGTTCATTTTGGGATCATGATGGTACTGAATCTTTGCATTGGGCTATGCACTCCTCCAGTTGGTTCCATTTTGTTTATCGGAGTAGGAATTGCCAATACGACAATCCAAAAAGTAATCAAACCGCTATTGCCATTTTTCTTCGCAATGGTGTTAGCGTTGATTCTGATCATGTTGTTTCCGGAGATTTCACTTTGGTTGCCAAGGTTATTTGGGCTTTAAGAACTTTTAATGAATCAAATCTATTTTTGATTTCCAATTAGGGTCTTGATCTTCGGAGTAAGTATTTCGTAAATTAGGATAATTGAAATTTAAAATGACGCCCCATGGACTCCATCATCATAAATCCCAAAGACGAAAAAGAAATGAAGTTTATCACTGAGCTTCTAAAAAAGCTTGGGGTGAAAAATAAGGTGCTTTCAAAAGGTGTCAAGGGGAAGCTGAATTCGCAAGAACTCACTGATTTGCTTTTTATGGATGAAATTCCAGAAACTTATTTTGAAATGCTTGATCAACAAAGAGAAGATTATATAAGGGGAGAATCAAATTCAAAATCTTGGGATGAAGTGAAAAAAAATCTTCGCAGAAAAACGAAATGACTTTTCCTGTAGAGATCCTTAAATTGGCGGAATTGGAAATTTCAGAAGCGTTTATTTTTTACGAGGAAGAGGCGGAGAATTTAGGAGATAAATTTTTGAAATCTCTGGAAAGGTCAATTGAAATTATTGGTTCCAATCCTAAATTGTATCCTAAAAGAAGAAAACCCTATCGAGCTTGTCCAATGAAAGATTTTCCTTTCTTGATATTTTATTCTATCGAGAAGGAAAAGATTTTAATTCATTCCATTTTCAACACTTCCCGAGATCCCAAAAATTGGATAGAGTCTTAAATACAAAATCAAATTTTTCCGATTCCCAAATCCCTTACCTCTCCACTTC
>CAZFSC010000069.1:0-17993 GCA_964521585.1 uncultured Limnohabitans sp. | reverse complement strand
CTGAACAAGGGAAATATCCAGGCCTATCACATCATATTTTTCATTTTCATGGTCAGCAATATCGGAGGTTCACTGACTCCAATAGGTGACCCTCCCCTATTTCTAGGCTTTTTGAAAGGCATCCCTTTCTTCTGGACCTTACAATACAACTGGGATAATTGGTTGTTTGCTTTGATTCTTCTCGCATTAGCTTTCTATTTCATAGACCGGAAATTTGGCCGTGCTAACGAAACTTTGGAACCAGAGGAAGAGATCACTTACACCAATAAGTTTTCGTTGATCGGTGTCCGTAATTTTGGCTGGCTGTTTATCATTATCTGCTCGGTATTCCTTGATCCCAATGTGATAGATTGGGTTCCTGCGATCGTTTACGATGGCCAAAAGTTTTCTTTTATAAGAGAAATCATCATGCTCTCTGTTGCTTATTTGTCTTTCCGATATGCAGATCAGCGAGCCATCAAAGGCAACGAGTTCAATTTCGAACCAATCCGTGAAGTGGCGTTTATTTTCGTTGGGATATTTGGTACCATGATGCCAGCCTTGGAACTGGTAGGGATATTCGCAAAATCTCCTGAAGGAGCAGCTTTAATCACCCATAATACACTTTATTGGGGTACGGGGATTCTCTCCGGATTTCTTGACAATGCCCCAACCTATCTGAATTTTCTGGCAGCAGCCATGGCCTCGGAAGGCGCTTCTATTAACAATATTGCAGAAGTAAGGACTTTTGCAGGAGACGGCTATCCTGATTCGGCATTTCAGCTGATGGCCATAGCAATTGATTCTGTATTCTTCGGGGCAATGACCTACATCGTTAATGGTCCTAACTTCATGGTGAAATCCATTGCTGAGCAAATTGGTATCAAAATGCCTTCCTTCTTTGGATACATTATTCGGTTTTCACTTCCGATTCTGCTTCCGATTTTATTCCTGGTCTGGCTGGTTTTCTTTGCTTTTTATTAAAGCTGAAACATCATTGTACCGAAAGCAATCCACTAAATGGTCATTCACCAAGCCTGTGGCTTGCATATGGGCATATAGGGTGGTGCTCCCTAAAAATTTGAATCCCCGCTTCTTCATGTCTTTGGCCAGACGATCCGATTCGGGAGAAGTGGCAGGAGCATTTTCCATAGATCGCAGCGAATTCTGGATCGTCTTTCCTCCGACAAATCCCCAGATGTAATTCGAAAATGAACCAAACTCCTGCTGCACTTCCATAAATCGCTTGGCATTATTGATCGCAGCTTTGATTTTAAGCTGATTTCGGATAATGTTTTTATCCTCCAAAAGTTCTTGGGCATAGCTATCAGGAAAATTGGCCACTATTTCATAATCAAAATCCGCAAAAGCCCTGCGGTAACCTTCCCGCTTTTTCAAAATAGTGGCCCAGCTCAACCCAGCCTGAGCACTCTCCAGCACCAAAAATTCAAAATGCGTTCGATCATCATAGACCGGTACTCCCCATTCGGTATCATGATATTCGATGTACTGTGGAAAAGCCAGACACCAGGGACATCGCTTCAGGTTAGTCTCCATAATTTGAGTGAAAATAAGTGGACAAGTCCAATAAAAGTAAAGAAGAATTGGGATAAGGAAAGTCTTTACCCTATTTTCTAGCAACAAACAACCTCATTATGATTGCTACTTCCACTTTGGAAATCAGTGCCAAAGCTTATCGCCAGAATATTCAATACATCCGATCAGAAATTGGACCTGATACGGTCATCTCTGCCGTTGTAAAAGGAAATGCCTATGGACACGGAATCGCCCAAATGGTCGAAATCGCTGAAAAGGCAGGAATCAGGCATTTCAGCACCTTCAGTTCGGACGAAGCACTGACCGTGTACAATCATTCCAAAAACAGATCTGAAGTAATGATTTTAGGAATGCTTTACCTTCAGGAGTTGGAAGAACTGATCCGAAAAGGCATTAGTTTTTACGTCTTTGATTTCGAAAGATTGGAAGCTGCTATCGATGTGGCAAAGTCTATACAGATCCCTGCTAAAATCCACATTGAAGTGGAGACAGGCTTTCACCGAACTGGCTTTGAATGGGAGGATCGGGAAAAATTGGCTGAATTAATTTTAGAAAATGCAGACTTTTTATCTTTGGAAGGATTATGCACGCACTATGCAGGAGCTGAGAGCGTGAGCAACTACGTTCGCGTAAAAAACCAAATCTCAAACTATCTGGAATTCAAGCAGTACTTTTTAACCCAAGGACTTCCCATCAAAAAATTTCATACTGCCTGTTCTGCGGCTACTCTGATTTTTCCTGAAACCATCATGGATATGGTCCGGATCGGTATCGCAGGGTACGGCTTCTGGCCAACCAAAGAAACATTTTTTGCAAAGCTGAAAGATCTTCCAAAAAATAATAAAAACCCTCTCCGTCGGCTAATCACTTGGAAAAGCACCGTGATGAGTCTCAAAGATGTAAAGATGGGCGAATTCGTA
Organism: uncultured Limnohabitans sp.; assembly: GCA_964521585.1. Lineage (GTDB taxonomy): Bacteria > Bacteroidota > Bacteroidia > Cytophagales > Cyclobacteriaceae > Algoriphagus. The sequence continues at coordinate 15,537 of CAZFSC010000069.1, read as the reverse complement.
GGATATGGAAATAGCTATATGGCTATGGAGGACATACGGATGGCTATCGTCCCAGTCGGCTATGGATATGGATACAGTCGAGTGCTAAGCAATCAAGGGCAAGTGCTTATCGGCGGGGATTATTGCCAAGTAATCGGCACAGTAACCATGAATTCCATCGCAGTCAACATTACCAGTCTCAAAAATGTCACTATCGGAGACGAGGTCATCTTGATCGGAAAGCAGGGGGGAAAAGAAATCACAGTCGCCTCTTTTTCGGAATCTACGCAACAGGTGAACTATGAAATGCTCACAAGACTTCCCAAGGATATCCCCAGAAAAATTATTCCTTAATTAGAATGGATTAGAGTCTTATGTTGCTTAGGCGTTCCAAATTTTCCAGGCTGCCTCTGCCTGAAGGACTAGCATCTCATAGCCGTTTTTGGCTTTACCGCCCTTGGCCTGACAGACCTTCATCAGCGCTGTTTCGGCAGGATTATAGACTAAATCATAAACCCAATGTGATGCAGTAAGCTGGTCAAGCGGAATATCAGGAATCTCTTCTGTCTTCGGGAAAGTTCCTACCGGGCTTGTATTGATTACAAGCCGATACTCCTGAAGGTAACTTGGGTCTTCCTTCAATGCTTTATAAGTTATCATCCCAGGTTTGGAGCTTCTAGAAACACTCAAAAATTCAATTCCCAAACTCATGAGTGCATGTTTCACCGCCTTCGAAGCTCCGCCAGTACCCAGTACTAAGGCTTTTGGTTGATTTTCTCCCAGCCATTTTCCTAGGGAGTTTTTAAATCCGATGTAATCGGTGTTATACCCGATTAATTTCCCAGAACGAATTGCAATACAATTTACCGCACCGATTTCCTCGCATGCCGGATCCATTTCATCCATCCTCGGTACTACTTGCTCTTTATAAGGAATAGTCACACAAATGCCCTCCAATTCTGGATTATTATCTATTACCTGATCCAATTGGCCCACATCAGGGATTTCGTACAGCTCAAAACTGCAGTCTTTGATACCTTCCTTTTCAAATTTTTCGGTGAAATATTTCTTCGAAAAAGAATGTCCCAATGGATACCCGATCAAGCCGAATTTTCTCATGATTTTTTCAAATAAGCTGCCAGCCAGTCTATTCCCAACACAAGAAAAATTCCAAATAGGAATGCCCCGACTGCTAATCCGATCAATGGGTCCATCCCAGTCTGATCCAAATATTGCGAAGGCAAAATATTTTCAGTCAAAAAAGGTTCTTGAGTACCACTGGAAGATATCCGATAAGAGATGATCGCTTTCCATGGCCAAATTTTATTTACGGATCCAAGCATAAATCCTGAAAGCAACCCTATGGTAGTTCCGTAAAAACGCTTCAATAACCAAGAAATAACCCTGCTAAAAGATAAAATTCCGACTGCACAGCCAAATGCGAAAACGGCTAAAGTCAGAAAATCTCTATTCGAAACCGCAGCCAGGATTCCCTCATATCTACCCAGGATCAACAGGATAAAACTTCCACTGATTCCAGGCAAAATCATAGCGCAGATGGCTATCGCTCCGGAGACAAATGTAAACCAAAGCGCATCTGGGGTACTGGTAGGAGGGAGTTCAGTGATAAAATATGCACCTACAGTTCCGATCACCAAACCGAATATAACGCCCAAATGCCAGCGCTCAATTTCTCTGAGGATCACAAATGCACTCACCAAAATCAATCCACAGAAGAAGGCCCACAATGGAATCGGATGCTCCAGCATCAGATAAGTTATTAATGCGGAAAGAGAGAAAATACTGGTCATAATTCCCAGAAGCAAGCTCAGCAAAAAAGTCCCATCCACTGCCTTATAAAATTTTTTCAATTCAAACTTGAGCAAAAGCCTGAGATTCTCACCCTGAAAAGAATTGATGCTGTCCAATAGACGCTGATAAATCCCAGTAATCAGGGCGATCGACCCTCCGGATACGCCTGGTACGATGTCTGCAGCGCCCATAGCCATTCCTTTGAAGAAGTTCAGAATGTATTTTTTGATTAGATCCATGGCCAAAAATAAAGGCTGAACGGAATCTCCAGATCAGCCTTTCTTAAGTTGAGTTAGAATTATAATTTGATTTCGCCCAAAAAGTGATCGAATGTATCTCCCCTGAGGCCCAGCCGAATGGTTTCCAAAGGAATGATTTCGGAAGGACTGATATTTCCCAGATTGACATTGGCTCCGATCAGTTTGATAAACCAGACCTGCTGGGATTTGATTGGTGCTTCCCAGATGATTCTTTCTTCGGGAATTTTGGTCAGAATTTCCTCCACCAAGCCTTGCCTTACCTCTCCTGAATCTCTGAAAAGACCCACATTTCCACCTTCCCTGGCTTCTCCAATTACTTTCCAGGCACCAGCATCCAACTCGGTCTGCATCTGCTCAATCCATTTATAAGGCGGGATGATCTTAGCGGCATCCTTTGATCCCACTTCTGACAGCACGGTGACCTGCTTTGCCAATTCGGTGATATACTCGCATTTTCTATCATGATTGAGCGAGATTGACCCATCCGATACTTCTGCAAATCCTAAATCGTATTTATCTAAAAGCTTACGATAATCGTCAAATTGACCTCTGACAATAAAAGCCTCAAAGAGCGTTCCTCCCAAATAAACCGGAATGCCAGCTTCTTTGTAGACCGCTATTTTTTTATCGAGGTTTTTAGTAACGTAGGAAGTAGCCCATCCAAGCTTGACGATATCTACAAAATCAGAACAGCTATCAACAAAATCTTCAGTTTCCCGAAGTGAAAGGCCTTTGTCCATGGCCATCGTAAATCCCGTGGTTCGTGGTTTTTGAGTCCGAACGGGGATATTATTCAGAACATAATTCATTCGATAGGTTTTATTTAGGAATCGGGGTTTTCTTCCCGATACTGAGAAATAATCTTGTAGATCGCCTTTTGCTTTTTTAATTCTGGCATCAACTGATACAAGATGATGTGTTTTTCAAAGTCCAAAGTTAAACCATTTTCTAAAAATGAAAATGCTTCTTTATAATTACCCATTTTGATCTGGTAGACCACCATTCTATAATACAACTCGGCATTTTCGGGGAGTTCCTCGATTCCTTCCAATGTGACATCAATCGCCTCTTCAAACCGGTTTTGCTCATAATAAATCAAAGAAAGATTTACATAAGTCTCTACGATTCCAGGCTCCAGATTGATCGCCTCCTCATAGGCTTCTGAGCTTGCTTGCATATTTCCGAGGTTAAACTCCGCATCTGCCAAGCCAACCCAATAATTCGGGTTTTCCTTAGAAAGCTTCAAAGCCTTTTTGAAATAGTGAATTGCTTCGAAATACTTCTCTTTCTTGAGCATACACATACCCAATCCAAACCAAGCATCGTCGTATTCTTCATCCAGTTTCGCTGATTTTTTGAAATACTTGAAAGCTTCATCCAGTTTGCCTAATTTTTCATAGGCAGCTCCCATATAGCAGCAATTCTCGGCATTGACTCCTTCGCAATTAATTGTATTTTGATAAGCCTCCAAGGCCAATTCAAACTGCTCGGTATTCATCAGCGCGTTGCCCAGATTAAAATAGGCCGAAGCAAATGCATCATCAATCAATAAAGCGTATTCATAGGCTTTGATTGCCTCTTTGAATCTGCCGAGTCTGTTATAAACGACACCGAGATTATACCATGCACCTGCACTGTAGGGATCCTGGTCGATGAATTCTTGGTAAAATTCAAGAATTTCATCAAAGGAGCCCTCCTCTTCGGTAATCATCGCCAACTGAAACAGCGCATCCTCATGGTTGATGCGGAGCTTTACAGCTTCTTTGAAATAAAAGCTCGCTTTGGCATTGTCATTTTGAATCCTGTAGAGATTTCCGAGTGAATAATTAACCTCTGCTTTGTCTTCCGCCAGAGGCAGAAAATTTTCAAGCAGTTCGATCCCCTCCTGATGTGACCCGGCAAGAATATGGGCATTGGCAAGAGCCAAAATAATCTCCTCATTATTCGGGGAGATATTATTGATATTCTCCAAAATGCTCATTCCCTCTTCCAACTCGTCGTTGAAGATTAGGCATTGCGCTTTCAATAGCTTGATTTCTACCGAGTAAGGAAATTTTTCGAGACAGTAGTCTGAAGCTCGAAGGGCTTTCAGGTATTTTTGTTGATCAAAATAAAAACGGATAATATCCTCCAGTTCTTCTTCTTCAAAATATAAGTCAAGATTGGATTTCAGGGAATTTTCAAATCGCTCTACCAGCTTTTTATCGTTTTCCCAATCGTGATCGTGATCTCCGGTCATTCGAATGTGTTATGGTTCATTTAATTTACCAAATTATTTGTTCTGGCAAAATCTGGTATTGTTAATTTTTATTACCTTTTTCAGAAAGGCTTTTAAACTTTAAATACGGATAGATGGAAACGGCTCAAATTAAAAATAAGTTTACCTGGCCCAGCGAAATGTCTCTTGAAGGGGTCTGTATTCGTAATTGAGTAAATCATTTACTTTTTTATTGTCAAAACGGGTCTTTAGTTGGGAAACCTTAGCTGTTTTTTTATTTAAAGGGCTTTTGCTTAGTCCCAGAGTTCTTAAGATCCCATTAATAAAGACAGCCACGTGCAGCAGTCCTGATTTCAGTTCTTTGCTTGGAGGCATTTTGCCAAATTCTTTTGCCATGATCCGGAAAAACTCTCCATACGGAAGGCTTTCTCTATTTAGGATAAATCGCTCTCCCCAAGCATCCTTTTCCAATAATAGTCTGGTTATTCTGGCTGCATCCCTTACATCAATGTAGTTGATATTGCCACCGGGATAAAAGGTGTTTTCTTTCAATACATATTGATAAACTTCGGTGCTGCTCCGGTTATCGGCAATCTTTCCCAACAAAACTGAAGGATTAACCACGATCAAATCCAGGCCTTCCTGCTCTCCCCTCCAAGCCTCCAGCTCTCCATAATACTTCGAATGTGCATAGCTTGTATTGAGCGGAGAGGCGACCCATTTGAAATTTTCATCTATGACGTTTTGCTCTTGACTTCTGCCTACTGCGGCCACAGAACTCACATAAATCAACTTGTTAACGCCTGAAAGCAACATCGCATTGACCAGATTGGCGGTACCGGTGACGTTGGTCTGATATAGCTTTTTCTCATCACTGGGATCAAATGATACAAATCCAGCTGAATGAATGACCAAATCGATATCCTGAAGGGCATTTTCCAAAGAGTCAATGTCTCCCAGATCCCCTTCTTTCCATTTGACCGGAAAATCAAACCCCTCCGTTAAGCGACTAGAAGAACTGGATCGTGCGAATCCATATATTTCACCCAATTCAGAAAACTCCCTTGCTAAATAACTTCCAAACAATCCTGTAATTCCTGTAATCAGAATTTTCATAGGTTCCTTACTCAAAGGGTGGTATTCATCCACTCCATCTGTTTGATTTTGGAATAGATTTTTGATTTGGGCAGCATTTCCAACATGTCCAAGTATCTGGCATTGTGACAGTCTGTCCCAAAGAACTTGACCAGGTCACGCTCAATAAGCATTTCTGCAAAATCTTTGACCGGCTTGGAATAGAATCCGGTTAGGGAGAGTAAATTCACCTGAAAGAGAATTCTCCGGTCTACCATATCTTCCAGTAGTGCTTTGTCGGCAATTAAATATTGGTAACGCTCAGGATGAGCCAATATCGGTTTGTAACCTGCCATTTCAAGCTGAAAAATAATTTCCAGAAGCATCTGGGGTTTGTTGATAAATCCCGTCTCTATCAAAATGTAATCCGATCCAAAAGTCAAAAGTTTTTCGCCTGACTTGATCTTTTCGAGCAGGATTTCATCCATGTAATATTCGGCAGCGGCTTCAATTTCGATGGTCAGACCTTCAGCCTTAACGGCTTTTCGCAGATCTTCCAAGCCCATATGGATGATTTCCGGGGTGTTTTTATAATACTCCGACATGATATGCGGAGTAGTGATGATTTTGCGAAGTCCGTAGCCGGAAAGCCGTCGGATTAATTCAAGGGATTCTTCCATTGACTTGGATCCGTCATCGATTCCCGGAATCAAATGTGAATGCATATCCACACCGAGCCAGTTCAAATCCAGGTCCTCCACTTCTTCTGGTTTCCCCTTAAGAAAGTCAAATATTCCCATTACAACCCTCCCTCACTCGTTTTGAATTCATTTAAAGTAGGCCAGTTTTTATCTTTATCAGAAATGATCGGGTCATTTACTTTCCAATCAATGGCCAACTCGGGATCATTCCAAAGGATACCTCCCTCACTTTCCTTGTGGTAATAATTGGAACATTTATATCCAAAAATTGCATCTTCCAAAACGGAAAACCCATGAGCAAAACCAGCCGGTATATAAAGCAGATTGCTCTTTTCAGTATCCAGGACTATAGAAAGTGATTGGCCGAAAGTAGGAGAATCTCTGCGCAAATCAACCACTACATCGAGTACAGACCCTTGGATCACCCTGACCAATTTGGCTTGGGCAAATGCCCCTCTTTGAAAGTGCAAACCTCGAACCGTTCCGGCTTGAGAATAACTCTGATTTTCCTGCACCCATGAAGTCTCAATCCCCTGAGCCATCAGCCAATCGGCTCGAAATGACTCAAAGAAATACCCTCTTTGGTCTAGAAATTTTTTCGGAAATATCTCCCATACTCCTGGGAGTGACGTTTTTACTATTTCAGCCATTTTTATGCTGGAAGCTATCTGTCTTACAATGAATCAGTAAAATAACTACCTCTATACAGACTATCCTAATCTATTTTTAGGAAATATGTAGAACTTTACAGGCATTAGCGAGATTACTAATTGAATCAACAGAAACGGATTTTGGTTATAAATTGACTGTAGAACTTTTCCAGCTTCAAAATCATTCCCTATGAAGAAAGATATCTTATGAGTAAATATTCCCGAAAACTTCAAAAACTCCATGAAACCGCTCCAAAGGAAAACACCGCGGTCTTGGTGAGCATCATCCGACAATACCAAACCGAGCAAGAGACCGAAGAGCACCTAGATGAATTGGCTTTTCTGACTGAAACGCTGGGCGCCAAGACGGTGTACCGATTTACCCAGCGAATGGAGAAACCTGACATCAAAACTTTTGTGGGAAGCGGTAAATTGGAGGAGATTAAATCTTATGTCACGCATTTTGGCGTGGATATGGTGATTTTTGATGATGACTTGTCGCCTTCACAGATGCGGAATCTCGAAAATGAGCTGAGCGTTAAAATTTACGATCGCTCCCTCCTTATTCTTGATATATTCCTCAACCGAGCTCAGACTGCCCAGGCTAAGACTCAGGTAGAATTGGCCAGATTCCAATATTTGTTGCCAAGGCTGACTCGGATGTGGACTCACTTGGAACGTCAGCGAGGTGGTACCACGACTCGAGGTGGTTCTGGAGAAAAAGAAATCGAAACTGACAAGCGGGATATTCGTAACCGGATTTCTTTGCTAAAAGCAAAACTCCGTGATATTGAAAAACAAGGTGAAACCCAGCGAAAAGGACGTAAAGGGATTGTACGTGTGGCGGTGGTTGGATATACCAATGTGGGTAAAAGTACATTGATGAATCTTATCACCAAGACAGATATTCTCGCAGAAAACAAGCTCTTTGCCACGGTCGATTCCACAGTCCGAAAAGTGGTTTTTGAAAATGTGCCGTTTTTACTTTCTGACACGGTGGGCTTTATCAGAAAACTCCCCACCCACCTGATCGAATCTTTTAAATCTACTTTGGATGAAATCCGGGAAGCTGATTTATTAGTGCATGTGGTCGATATTTCTCACCCGCACTTCGAAGATCATATTGCGGTGGTTACCCAAACCCTAAACGAAATCAAAGCTGGTGACAAACCCGTCTTACTGGTGTTCAATAAAATTGATCTGGTAGAACCCATGCCAAGTGAGGCGGAAAGCATGGAAATGACTGAGCTGGAACTTGAAGAAGCAAATTACCTTGATTTCGATTCGCTTTCGGATGCCTACGAAAAGAAAACCGGTATCAAGCCGGTGTTCATGGCTGCAGCAAGTGGATTGAATGTCGAGGGCTTTCGGGAAAGTCTTATCGCGGAAGTAAAAAAACAGCACCGAAAAATCTATCCAAATTACCTGGAAGATGAGGTGGTGACATGGACTGAAGAAGAAAAATAGCAGCCATTGATCAGCTATTAAAGTATATTTGCTGATTCTGAAAAACTCAAGACGGGCTTTGGTGAAAGATTCTTATTTCTTCACCAAAGCCTTTTTTACATCCTAATGCGCCATTCTTTCGGATAATAGTTGTTTAGACGATTTCCCAGATTTTTCACCCAGCCGATCGGAAGACCCTGAAAAGTAATCAGGATCCAGCCCAGCGGTAATTCAGGAAGGCTCAAGTCATTTTTGCGAAGAAACTCCAATGCCTCCTCCTGATTTAAAGCGCATGTAGAAAAATCGTTTTTCGGCAAAAGAGAAAGAGCCCACTCGTGACTGGGAATCCAATCCTTTTTTTGCTTTTTCCCCAACTCCACTCCGAAGTATTTTAGGCTTAGGTGCTGCGAAAGCTTTTGAAAATGCAGATTCCAGTCTTTAGAAATTCGAAAATAGGAGTCATTCAGTGTATAGTATTTTCCCTGGCCATCAAACCCCAAGTCCTGGTCTAAATCAGTGGATTCCTTATCTGAAATTTCCTTTAAAATATGGTGTTTAAAGTCTTTGACTTTTCTCAATTCCTGAATGTAGCCTTCCTCGGAGCGCTGGAGAACCGTTATGAAAAACCCTTCTCCATTCACCAAATGCGGAAAAAACCGATACCCATAAAAGACTTTTCCTTCCGATTGGACTGCAGTCTCTTTGATGCCCCAGCTGGAATCCAATGGAATCCGGACGGGTTCATAAGCAAATTCCTCGGTCAGAAAACGGATCATCCCTTCATTCTCCTGCTCATTAAATGTACAGGTGCTGTAAATCAAGTAGCCCCCACCTTTGACCAAAGCCCCCGCCCGATCCAAAATTCGTTTTTGTCTCAGTTCGCAGAGAGCTACATGATCGGGAGACCATTCATTTCGGGCCTGCGGATCTTTCCGGAACATACCCTCGCCTGAGCAGGGAGCGTCAATAAGAACCAAATCGAAAAAACCCTCCAAAGGACTGAAATGCTCCGGATCATTATTTGTCACGATGGTATTCCCCATGCCCCATTTGACAATATTCTCTTTCAAGACCTGAGCTCTGGATTGAATGACTTCATTGGCCACGAGCATACCCTCGTTCGCCAAAAATGAGGAAAGTAAAGTGCTTTTCCCTCCCGGCGCAGCAGCCAAATCCAGAAACAGGCCTTTGGAAATTTGCAGACTTTTCAAAATATGATCGATAAACATCGAAGAGGCTTCCTGTACATAATACGCACCTGCATGAAATGCAGGGTCCAATGTAAAAGACGGACGCTCATCGAGGTAATAACCCTGATCAGACCAAGAAATAGGCTGTTTCTTCCAATCTTGGACTTGGGGTTTTGATGCATTTAATCGAATCGAGGTACGGGATGGCTGATCAATAGCCTTTTTGAAAGCAGAAAACTCATGCTCCCCGAGCATATCAATCATTTGCGCTTCAAAAGCCGCTGGCAACTGGATATCGGACATGGGCTCAAAGATAGGAAAGAGTTTGCTGGTGGGAAGGCAGAATTACTTTTACTCCTTTCTCGTGGCTCACCAACTGAAATTGATTAACTTATTTCAAATTTTTGACCATGGAACTCATCTCATATTTGCTCATCTGCTTAGTCGCCGGATTGCACTTGTATTTCTTATATTTTGAAATGTTTGCCTGGGAGACAACAGGTAGAAAAATATTTCGCCAACTGCCTGCGGAGCTATTCCCCAAAACCAAAGTCCTGGCAGCCAATCAAGGTCTCTACAATGGCTTTTTGGTGGCGGGCTTGATTTGGTCTTTACTTATCGAAGACCCCATTTGGAGAGATCGGGTTGCTTTATTTTTTCTCGCCTGCGTATTGATAGCCGGGATCTACGGGGCATTGACAGCAAGTAAGAAGATATTTTGGGTGCAGGGCTTCCCAGCCCTAATTGGTATCGTTTTGATTTTTCTGAGATAAGAATCAAGACTGATTTCTGATCTCTTGACGACTTTTATCTGCCTTTTACCACAAATCAAAATCACGCATTTAGTAATTCATTGAATTTCAAATTTTTCCCAGACTCATTTATTCTAAGCAATACCTTCTCCTTCCCATAAAAAGCCTTTGGATTGCAGAAAAATATGTGTTTTTTCGAGAGAGACTTTTGGGATCAAGTTTATTCTAAATCTTGATCAAACTTTAATTTCTTTTAGAATATGACAACTCCCCTTTTCGAATACGAGCGTTTTTTTGACATGTCGCCTGATTTGTTGTGCATAGCTGGATATGATGGGTATTTCAAAAAAATAAATGCTGCAGTTCCCAAAGCTCTAGGTTTTAGTTTTGAGGAACTTTATGCGCGGCCTATTGATGAGTTTATTTATCCTGAGGATCGGATGATCACCTCACAGATTCGAAACGAAATAATTAAATCCAAGCCAATTTTCAATTTTGAAAATCGGTACGTCCGGAAATCCGGAGAAATAATCTGGCTTGCATGGACCGCCCAGCCCATTGAGGATTCCAAACTTGTATTTGCCATAGCCAAAGACATTACCCATAAGAAAAAAATAGAAGGAGAACGGAATGCTTTGCTTGAAAAAACGGATCGAATCTACCGAAATCTGAAGCAATTAAATTTCACAGCTTCTCATGACCTTCGATCCCCTGTAAATAACCTGATGTCGATCATGGAACTCTTAAATACGATCCCTATTGCAGATCCTGATATTTTGGAATTGCATGAATTGATGAAGAACTCGATGAGCAACCTTAAGATCACGCTTGACAACCATGTGGATTTACTCAAAGAGACCCAATCCCCGATAGCAAGTAGGGAGAAAATAGATCTTGAGTCTGTTATAAATAAAGTCACTCAATCCATTAAATCATTGATTGATAATGCCAGAGCAGAAATAAGCGTGGACTTCCGCGCCTTCAAGGAGGTAAAATTCAACAAAGCAAATCTGGAAAGTATTTTCCTAAACCTCATGAGTAATTCTATTAAATACTCCCGGCCAGGAGTCCCTCCAAAAATAAAATTTACCACTCAAGTCTTAGGCAAAGAAATGCAACTGCTAATAGAAGACAACGGGTTGGGTCTTGACACTGAGGTATGGGATGAGAAAATCTTTGGTTTTGGCAAAAAATCAAGTGAGAAAAAGGACAGCAAAGGGGTGGGACTTTATTTGATTTACAATCACATCATCTATATGGGTGGGAAAATCACATTCAAAAGTAAAATCAACGAAGGCACCACATTTATAATCACTTTCAAAAACTGAGAAAATCCAGACTAGCACCTGGTTTCTTTAAATGCCAAGCAACTTTAATCCCAAGGTTTATTATTTGCTGTTTTCAAAAATACAGATTTGACTAGAGCCAATAATTTTTTTCAAGAATCTATGGCCATAAAAAATGAAATGCCCCCAAATAGTTCCTTACTTTTTGGAGGCATTTCACCGGAATAAGTGCTTTCTCTAATTAATTATCATCCTCATCAAAATCATCTTCATCACCTGGTCCCATATCAAACATGGAGCTAAACAAATCTTTGAATTGAAGGCCTGTATCAAGTAGGTTTTTACTGAGCTGAGAGTACTCTGCCAATCCATGTAACGCAAACTCCATGAAAAACTCGCGTTCTTTTTCCGGAACCTGCTTGACCAATTGAGTGACTACTTCTTCCAGTCCCGGAACTCCATGCAATGCCTGTTTGTATGCTTTATCGGATTGCGAAGCTAAAAGGTCGAGCACATTACCCTCTCCAAACCAGGCCAATGGCAAAACGTAAGGATTACCTTGTTTTTCCTTCTTCTGCTGCTCAGGACTTGGGAAATAATTCACGAACTGGGTTCGAATGGCTTTTCCGATGAGATTATACGCGACTAATCCCGCACCTTCCTGCTCACCTTCATATACCAATTCCACCTTACCGGTGATTGCCGGGATCACTCCGATCAGGTCAGCTATTCGGACCACGGTATTTGATTCATCATTCATATAGAGTCTACGCTCTGCAGCTGAAACCAAATTTTCGTAAGCCGAAATCGTCAATCTAGCAGAAACTCCGCTCTTTTCGTCCACATATTCAGATCCTCTTGCTTCAATGGCGATTTGCTCAATGAGGTCTTTCATCAGCTCTGGTATATGAATCCGATCAACTGGCTTGCCAGTCAGGTTTGCTTCCTGAACTGTGATCTTTTTACCGATTTCCAAAGTCTTGGGATAATGAGTGATAATCTGACTTTCGATCCGGTCTTTTAAAGGAGTGACAATACTCCCCCGGTTGGTATAATCTTCCGGATTGGCAGTGAATACAAATTGAATATCAAGTGGCAAGCGCAACTTAAAACCTCTAATCTGAATATCGCCTTCCTGTAAAATGTTGAAAAGTGCAACCTGAATTCTTGCCTGCAAATCCGGCAGTTCATTAATGACGAATATAGACCGGTGGGACCTAGGCACTAAGCCGTAATGAATCACCCGCTCATCATTGTAGCTCAGCTTCATGGTGGCTGCCTTGATGGGGTCTACATCACCGATCAAATCCGCTACAGAAACATCCGGGGTGGCTAACTTTTCGGTATAGCGATCTGCACGATGCCACCAAGTCACAGGAGTATCATCTCCTTTCTCCTCGATGAGCCCTTTAGCGAAGGTTGTCAGAGGCTGCAGCGGATCATCATTCAATTCTGCTCCAAATACCACCGGTACAAATTCGTCCAATAACTGCGTCATCATCCGTGCAATCCGTGTCTTTGCCTGTCCTCGAAGTCCCAATAGATTGATGTTGTGACGGGACAAGATGGCTCTCTCAATATCTGGGATGACGGTATCCTCATAGCCCCAGATGCCTTCAAAAACGTTCTCCTTCGCTTTGATTTTTTGGATCAGGTTGTCACGAAGTTCTTCCTTAATGGTTTTGGCTTGGTAGCCGGCGGCCTTTAATTGACCGAGTGTTTTTATCTTGAGTAAGTCTGAGGTCTTCAGTTTGTTGTATTCCATTTGCTTAAAAGCGTTTCGTTCGGTTTCGTCTGTAATCTTCAAAAATTAAATCTCCCAGTCCTTTCAGGCTGCTGTAATACGCATTTCCATTATTTACTTTGGTAAACTCTTTTACAAATTCCTTCAAATAGGGATCTGAAGCAATCATGAAAGTGGTCACTGGAATTTTCAACTTTCGGCATTGTGCAGCAAGTTTGAGGGTTTCACTAAGGATTTTGCTGTCAATCCCAAAGGCATTTTTATAGTATTTAATTCCGACTTTGAGGCAGGTAGGCTTGCCATCGGTGATCATGAATATCTGCTTGTTCGGATTTTTCCGCCGACGTAGCAAATCCATCGCAAGCTCCAACCCAGCCACCGTATTGGTATGGTAAGGGCCGACTTGCAAATAGGGTAAATCCTTGATTTCAATCTGCCAGGCATCATTTCCAAAGACGATAATATCCAGCGTATCTTTTGGATAGCGGGTTTTGATCAATTCGGCCAGAGCCATCGCCACTTTTTTGGCAGGAGTGATCCGGTCTTCTCCATAGAGGATCATAGAGTGGGAAATATCAATCATCAACACCGTAGAGGTTTGCGATTTGAATTCCTTCTCGTTGATCTCCAAATCACTTTCGGTCAATAAATAATCCCCCGAAAGTCCGTGGTTAATCTGGGCATTGCGGAGGGAATCGGTCAAAGCAATCTGATCAAGGTTATCCCCAAATTGAAATTGCCTTCTGTCAGTTCCCCGCTCTTCACCTTCGCCCGAATGTGTGGTTTTATGTTGACCGGATTTGCTCCGTTTTAATTTTCCAAAAATCTCTTCCAATGCAGATTTTCGAATGGTCTGTTCTGCTTTTCCGGTGATTTTGAATTCACCTTTTTGATTTTCTTCGGTGAGATAACCCTTCGATTTCAAGTCTTCTATAAAATCCCCAATCCCGTAATTTGGATTAGTCATATTGTATCGCTTGTCGAGGTTGGTTAGCCAGCTAAGTGCCTCAGCGACATCCCCTCCGGTCATGGTGACTAGCTGCAGGAAAATATTGAGCAAGTTCTCGAAGGTGTTCTTTTCGGGATCTTGATCGGGTACAAATTGGGAGAATCGGAATCCTTTCATTGGCGGTATAACAAGATAAGACCCTAGCGAGTTTAATCTAGTAAACAATTTCCCAAAAAAGATGAAGAATTATAAACTCGCAGTGGGCATTGTCACCGGAATCCTGATCCTATTTGTGGCGCTGATACAATTTGAAGTGAGCCAATTTCTGGTCTGGCTGATTTTTCTGGCTGGACCCTTTCTGGTGATCTGGATGGTATATTCTGTGTTGGTGGCAGATGTGGAAATCAAAGAGACTTTTGAAGAGCAATGGTATCAGGATAGGCCGGATATGCAACGGATGAAGGAGGATTAGGATTTGAAAAATTCTTTGGGCGTTAGAATTGGAAATCCCCCTATTCCATATTTAAAGTCTGATTTATTTCGAGTGATAAAATAATCCATTTCGTGAAGGATAGCGGTAAAATATTGGATGCCGTCCTCTTTATCTTTGAAATCTGAATGCATGGAAAGGGAAAAAGCCTCATTCCCCCCTGAGATTACCTGGCAAAATTCCATGAACTGAATCAATTTTTCTTTGGCATTAACCAGCTTATAGCTATTGAAAGATAAGTAAACTAAAGTGCCTAAAGAAACCTCAGAAATATAAAGGCGCGCATCTCCATTTCCAGCTAGTGCCAAAAAAGGATAAGCCTCCTGAACGAAAGGCTCTCGGTTTGCTATTAAATCGAATGCAACATTGGTGTCCAAGAAAATATTATTCATACTTTTTATCCCTATGCTCCCGAATCAGCTCTTTGTCTGATTTATCTAATGCATTAATAGGAGTTTCATTTTTCAATCTTTCTAAAAATCGGCTGGCAGCGAGTTGTTCCTGAGTTTTTTCCAATTCCGGATTATCTTTTGAAAAAACCTCTTCAAATAGGTTGGAAAGCGATATTCCACGACTCGCCGCTTTCCGCTTGGCCTTTTCTACAATTTCTTTTTCAACAGTTAGTGTGAGTTTAGTCTTCATAATTACACGTGTTTAATATAAATATACGTGTGTTTTTGAAAAAGAGGCTATTCCGATCGATTTTGTTGGATGGATTGGAGTCTAGAAATCAGATCGTTGACTTTTTGAACTACCATCTCATTTTCTTTTCCAAACCCAGTAATATCTTCAGCCAAGCTCCAGATATAGGCTTGGAGTTTACCCTGATCTTCCAAGAGTTGAATAATGGGATCTACGTAACGGAGGTATTCCCAATAAACATTAAAGGCAAAAATGTCCATGGTTTGAATACCGATAGGGTCCCAATTAATCAAAGCGATATTGATTTGTGTTTGAATACCGTTGAGGCTTTTCAATTGATGACA
>CAZFSC010000068.1:8531-18179 GCA_964521585.1 uncultured Limnohabitans sp. | reverse complement strand
AAGTTTAAACGTATTGAGCGTTCTTCCCACTTCTTCCAGCCAATAGGCTGTTTGATATTTATAAGTAGACTCTTTCAATGCAGTTTCCATACCCTTTGCACTGGTGAAATAAAATATCAAACCCAATATGGTGACTAATACCAGACCAAATAAGATGAAAGTGGGATGATAGAAAGCCAATAGTAAGAGTCCAAAAAACACCTGAAGAGATGCAGTGGAGAAATCCACCAAAATTTTTGCGAGACCCTTTTGAAGCGTCACGATGTCAAAGAAACGATTGACAATTTCAGGAGGATATTCGCCATGAAGAATTTCTGTTTTAACTTTTGGCAATCGATAAGCCATCGACAACCCGGTCTTGGAAAAGATCCGCTGTTGTAATTTCTCCGAAATTTGAAGTTGAGAGATTTGCAAAAATCCCCCAAATGCCACCCCTAGGGCAACCACAATCACCAAAATCACCCAAGAGGTAGAGATCCTGCCTCCTAGAATGAAATTCAGTATTGCCTGGATACCCAAGGGTAATGAAAGTGTGACCAGACCATTCAGAATCGCATAGAAATAGATCGCATAAACCTGGTTTTTCTCCTCCCGTAGCAAACTGAAAAATCGGGATACCGGAGACATACTGCTATTACTTTTCATTGGATATCGCGTTGATTACAAGTTGGTGAAAGAATTGATATCTTCCAGATGAGTCTAAAGCCTTTTCGGTCATTCCCGGGAGGTGTTTTGAATTAAAAGATTGTAATAAGCTAGATTCCATCACAGTAAAAACCAGTGTTTTAGGATATTCATAATTAGGATTTATTTCTTGAATGATGGAAGAAATTCGCTCACCAAACTTATAGACCTGGGCAAAAATCCCGCTTTCATGCTCATCATCTACTGCTTTGGTGAGATAGCCTTTCAGGGATTCATTCACTACCAAAGTTCGTAATACTATTGGATTAAGATATTCATTTTGTGTAAAAATTGGTCCTTCCACCATTAATCGGATAGCCACAGCCAATCGTTTTTCCGGGTCGTTAAGGTTGGCAGTGGCATAGACCAAATTGATTTCCATCCATCCCCAATACCAAGCTGTAAGATACAAAAGCAGTTTATGCTTGTTTTCAAAATACCGATAAATAGCTGCCTCTGTGCTTCCAATAATATTGGCCAGTTTTTTAAATGTGAAATGCTCCATTCCCAATTCCTGGATCATCTTGCAACCTTCCCGCACGATCTCTGCGCCCAAATCGGATGTAAAAGGCTCTTTTAAATAAAGATTTCCACTTACATCTACCTTTGATTTCCTAAGTATTGCTTCCATTTTCTAAGTTAAAACAAGGATATAACGGCAATTCAGGAATAGGGTTTAGTAAAACATTTTTTTTGTTAATGTTACTAACAAAAAAATATTACTTCCCTTTCCTGATTACTTATATGCTCTACTTATCAATATCTCTATCGGAATGATTTCCAATGTTTTTTCATTTGTGGACTCAAGAATAACTTCAGGAGCCACTCCAGCTTCATAAGCTTCCAGCCATCGCAAAGCGCAGATGCACCAACGATCCCCAGCTTTCAGTCCGGGAAAGTCATAGGCAGGAATTGGAGTTACGAGGTCATTTCCTTGGACCTTCGAAAATTCCAAAAACTCTTGTGTCATTATTGAGCAGACCGTGTGCGTTCCTAAATCGTCAGGTCCAGTTTCACAGCATCCAGTGCGGTAAAAACCCGTTACAGGAGACAGGCTACAAACCTGCACCTTTTCTCCAAAAACATTGATTCCATCCATTTTTCAAATCTTTTTAGTGTATTGCCATGCCCAAATAATCAAAAGTGGCTGGATAACGACTAGCCTGATCCAGCCCAACCATTGAGGAACGCAAAGTCCATCTTCAATACAGGAACCCAACTCAATAAAATAGGTATGAGCTGGAATAAAAGCGATCAACATCAGAATAATCCCCCATGCAGCTAACCTCCTTGTCTTCTGAAAAATCAAACAAATCCCAAATAGCAATTCGGCTATTCCTGCCATCAGATTGATAGTCACGGCAGAACCTAAGTACTCCGGAATCAGCGGATAATAATTTTCAGGATTGATAAAATGATTTATTCCGGCGATGCAGTAGAAAAGCGACATTAAATACAACCCTGCTTTTTTCAACATATTATCTGTTTTATATGAGTTTGGACAATTGAATGAATGCTTTTCCTAATGCAATTCCATGTAGTGTTTATCTGGTGATTGATAGCTAAGCTTCGCTTAAAATTAACCTATACTTTATCAATAAGCCTTATGATTTGAAATAGTTGAAAATTAATTGACTTATTTTGCCTGTATGCAGGAAAGGAAAAACTTTTTCAGGTTCAACATCCGACCCTTTGTTTTTTGGCCACCCTTTATACTCCTCAATTCTGCTGTTTTGGCAAGCTTATTAATTCCGGAGGGATTCATCAGCTCGATCAGTAGCCTGCAGCAATTCATCCTGATTAATTTCTCACGTGGTTTCAGTTGGGTTTCTTTCACCATGACTATCCTGGCAATTGTGGTATTTGTATCGCCTCTAGGCAGCTACAGAATCGGTGGAAAGTCTGCCAAACCAAGGCTTAGCCGGCTCAGTTGGTTTGCAATTGTGCTCTGCACGACCATTGCAGTCGGAATACTATTTTGGGGAAGTGCGGAACCACTTTCACACTTTTTATATCCTCCGGGTTTCAAATCATTTTCAGCTAAGTCCGCTGAAGCAAGGGAATTTGCTTTAGGAGCGCTGTACTTCCACTGGGGATTCACGCCATACGCGATCTATGTCATTCCCGCACTCGTGTTTGCATTGATTTTTTATTCCGGGAAAAACAGATTCAGTCTGGGCATTATGCTAGCTCCACTTTTTGGTCAATCCAGACGCCCTTTCATTCATAATGGCATAGACATGATCAGCCTATTTGCTTTGGTAAGTGGAATGGCCGGTGCCTTGGGAGCCGGCATATTGAGTCTAACGGGCGGAATTTTGGCATTTTTTCCAGCTTGGGATCCAGATATCCTGACGATAGGGGTCACATTTTTGATTTTAATCACCTTTGTGATTTCTTCCTCTACAGGAATAGAGAAAGGAATCAAAAATCTATCCCTTGTCAATCTGGGATTCTTCCTCTTGATCGCAATTTTATTTGTGGTTTTTGGGGAAAAGCAAAAAATCTGGACCACGATCCTCTCAGGCTTTAGGAGCTATGGCTCCAATTTCCTGGATTTAAGCCTGCAGCTTTCAGGAGAAGGATCTTCCTGGACTTATGACTGGTCTACTTTCAATTTTGCCATGTGGATGGCTTGGGCTCCAATTACAGCTCTTTTCTTGGGGAAGATTTCCGTCGGAAGGACCGTTCGAGAGTTTTTGACTGTCAACTGGATACTTCCAGCCTTATTTTGCCTGATCTGGATGGGGATTTTTGGAGGAACAACTCTGAGTTTTGCTTCCCAGAATCCCAACCTTTATCAATTCCTATTCGAAAACAATGGACCTGAATCGATCATTTACCAAGTGTTCAGAGATCAGGGTTACTTCAGACTTTTTGCGCAGCTGTTTATTCTGGGTATTTTCTTGTCTTATGTCACTGCTGCAGATTCGAGCACGGATGCAATCGCAAGCATTAGTATGCAATCAAACCAATTGGATTCTTTTCAGGCTGACACTAATCTGAAAGTACTCTGGGGCGTCCTGATTGGCTTTATCTCCTGGGTGATGATTACTTTTTCAGGTATTGATGGAGTTCGGATACTTTCAGTTATCGGAGGATTGCCTTCGCTATTTTTTCTGATTTTAATTTCCGCTTCCTTGATCAGAATTCTGATCAGTCCCAAAAAATATTTGCCTTAGGCTTTAATTGCCCCGGTATTTTAATTTTCCGACCAAATAAAGGTATAGCACTTTAGAATACCGAAGCATCACCGGAAGAAGCAAAATATTGAGAATCAGCACGCCTGATATATACATCCAGAGTTCAGGTTCTTCAAGCAACACATTCAATCCTACCAAAACACTGATTACCAAGGCCACTGAAAACGCGTAACTGATATACATTGCCCCATAATAAAAATCCGGCTCAGGCATGAAATTGGCGTTACACACAGGACAGCGCTGATTGATCGAAGATAATTTTCTGAAGCTGAACAGAGACCCCTCGAAAATATTACCCTTTCGGCATCTAGGACATTTTGCTGTTAGAATTGCTACTGTTTTACTTGTTTCAGACATGTAAGGATTCTAACTGAAGTGTAAGCTCCGTTGATTTCAGGGAAGATTTTATAAAAAAAAATAACTGATACTTGATACTAGTAATACAACTCATCGATGTCGTAATCTTTGCCAATACCCCATTGCAGCAATTCCTCAATGGTATAGAATTCTAAAGTTTCCAAGTCTTTTACTTTGAAATTGGTTCCCCTCAATCTTGCAATGATCTCCAGTTTTCTTACTTCACCTTGATTAATTAACAGATATTTTCTACCTACTCGCAGATTGTCCAGCGCTATTGGCATTAGGTTTTGGCTTTAATAATTACACCAGTTGCTTCAAAAGTAATCTCCCGTTTTGGTTCAGTGATAGAAGCTACCTCTGCTGCACTTTTCCCCTGATCCTCAGCAAAATGTCTTAAAGTCTCCACATCCGTTGTGGTCAAAGTGGCTACCCCATCCAGGATTATTGGAAATCCTTGAGAAGTTGTGGGTACAAAAAACCCATAATCTTTAAATGTGACTCGCATTGACTCCCCGTTGGGTAAATCCATCGTTAGCCAACAGCCCTTCTTAGTGCAGACCTCTTTGATTTCTCCTGAGATTTTTCCTTCGAAAGTACCGTTCTCTGTAACCAGATTCACCATTTCGGCAGGATTGACCACATCCTCTTCTGAAATTGTCGCACCGTAGGTTCCTGCGACTGTTTCCTCTGTGGATTCTTCCGTTGCGTTCTTTTTTTCCTCAGGCTGACAAGAAGAGGTGATCCATCCAAGACTGAGGGCAAGGCTATATATCAAGTATTTTTTCATCTTTTAAATTTGGTTTTTTCCTCTATTTTAAACCCGATCTGAATAAATTTTGGTTGATCCTTTATCACATCCTTAGATGAGATTATCAAAACAGATTTTTGGAACGATATATTTTGATTGTCAAAAATAACTTTTCCACTCCATAAGTAAAAAGTATTTGAACGATGATTCTTTTAAGGGTGAAAAAGTATTCTCAATTCAACTGAAAGAAGTTTTTATTGAAAAATTAGCAGCCGGCAAAAGATTTTAAAGAATTTCATCAATAAAACTTCTAATTTTTTAACAATCCTGTAATTTTACCCTTGAATTCCTATTTAGATTTTACCTATGCCTCAAGCCACCAAATTTATAATTGATTTTGACAGTACATTTACACAAGTCGAAGCCCTCGATATCCTCGGAGAAATAAGTCTGGCAGACGATCCTGATCGGGATCAGAAACTTCAAGCCATAGTAGATATAACCGATAAAGGAATGGACGGTTCATTAACCTTCCGGGAAAGCCTTGAACAAAGACTTGAAATCCTTGAAGCCACCAAAACCCAGATTGCAGACCTTATTGTGGCACTGAAAAAAAAGGTGTCAAAATCATTTGAAAGAAATAAGGAATTCCTGCAGGAAAATTCTAACAACATTTTCATCATTTCTAATGGTTTCAAGGATTTCATTATCCCGATCGTGGCAGATTATGGTATTCGTGAAGAAAATGTATTTGCAAATGAATTTGTCTATGACGATTCGGGTAGGATTATAGATTTCAACCGTGACAATCCACTCTCTAAAAACAATGGGAAAGCCGAAACCATCAAGCGCATCAATCTCGAGGGAGATATCTATGTGATAGGCGATGGGTATACAGACTATGAAATCAAAGCTTCCGGACTCGCCAATAAATTTTATGCTTTCACCGAGAATGTAAGCCGGCCAAAAGTAACCTCTCAGGCTGACCATATCGCCCCTAGTCTTGATGAGATCCTGTATTTGAATAAACTGAACAAGAAATTTTCGTATCCAAAAAGCCGCATTAAGGTTTTGCTTTTGGAGAATGTACATCAAATCGGAGTGGATTTGTTCAAAGAGGAAGGCTATGAGGTAGAAGTGGTCAGCTCTGCTATGAGTGAAGACGAGCTTTGTGAAAAAATCAAAAACTTTTCGATTCTGGGAATCCGGTCCAAAACCAATGTGACCAAAAAAGTACTTGATAATGCCAATCGCTTGCTATCCATTGGAGCATTCTGTATCGGCACCAATCAAATCGATCTGGATGTCTGCCAGGAAAAAGGAATTGCGGTTTTTAATGCTCCTTTCAGCAATACCAGATCTGTGGTAGAGATGGCAATTGCAGAAATCATCTTTTTGATGAGAAATCTGGCTGATAAATCCATGGCCATGCATCAGCGCAAATGGGATAAGTCTGCAAGCGGAAGTTTCGAAATAAGGGGTAAGAAACTCGGAATAATCGGATATGGGAATATTGGTGCCCAGCTTTCGGTTTTAGCGGAAAACATGGGGATGAACGTGTTTTATTACGATGTCATCGAAAAGCTGGCGTTAGGAAATGCTACGAAACTGAATTCCCTGGAAGAACTTTTGAGTACTTGTGATGTCGTTTCACTTCACGTGGACGGTAGAAAAGAGAACAAAAATCTAATCGGTGAAAGGGAGATTTCCCTTTTGAAAAAAGGCGCCATACTGGTAAATCTCAGCCGAGGTCATGTCGTGGATATCAGTGCATTGAAAGAAGCCATCCTTTCCGGACATCTTGCAGGCTGTGCAGTAGATGTGTTTCCCGAAGAACCGAAAAATAATGCAGAACCTTTTGCTTCAGAATTGATTGGATTACCAAATACTATTTTGACTCCTCACATCGGTGGAAGCACTTTGGAGGCTCAGGAGAATATTGCCAGATTCGTACCCGGCAAAATCATGGAATACATCAATACAGGCAATACCTACAATTCGGTGAATTTCCCCAATATTCAACTTCCTTTCTTAAAGGACGCACATCGCTTGATTCACCTTCACCATAACGAACCAGGTGTATTGGCAAAAATCAATCAAATTCTCGCCAATTATGAGATTAACATTGTGGGACAATATCTGAAAACCAACGAACGGATTGGCTACGTGATCACTGATATTGACAAGGCCTATTCCCCGGATGCGATCAATGAACTCAAATCCATCAAGGGTACAATCAGATTCAGAATGCTTTACTGAGCAGGGAACCAATGAAACTGAAATTTCAGCTGATATAAAATCAGATCCAGTAAAAAAAAGGAAAGCCCCTCAAACTTTGGTTATTGATACCGATCTACTAGACAGTCTTTTATCAACAAAAGTCTAAATGTTCAACACCAAAATACCAAGTAAATGAGCTGTTCTTAAATGAGGAATAAAAAATGTAAAACAAGCTCTCAGCTTTACAAATAAGCTGAATATAATCGCTCAATTTACAATGCCATTTGATCGATCAGACATCCAACAATCGTCTGTGATAGTTGATTTGACCCAAATGATAATTGAGATGGCCATAAAGATGCAGGAGGAAATAAAAATAACTCATTTTATTTCCAAAAATCTCCAAGGGATAGTTTTTCTCCAAAAGTGACGGATCCATACTTTCCAAGCTGACCACCAGCCGATGTTTACATTTCCGGATATCTTGTAGAATATCCTTTCTAGGTATATCCCTACCCCTAAATTCGAACTCTCTGTTGCGAGTATAATCAAAGCCACCGATTTCCTTTCCGATGAAACTAAATAGATTACCGATGAGATGCAGGGCTAGATTTCCAGCAGAATTTGCTATTTCTCCGGATACCAGCCAAAGCTTTTTTTCATCTGTGTAACTTTCGATCTCAGTTGAAAGTCTGTCTAAATCCCTTTCAAAAAGAATAATGAAATTTTTCAATTGCATAAAAATATTTAAGAATACTTTCTATAGGCATTAGCCATTTTGATGTCGTATTTATTTTGGGCATAAGCCGGTCCATTGTAGCACTTTGCAAATCGCGCCCAATCTTTATTTTTTAGATGTGTAAGACATCCAAAAACAGAGATATACCTACCAAATGCATCCAATTGCCGGCTTTCATGTATATACATTTCGTCCACAAAACTCTGAACTGAGTCATAGCCGAGTTTCAAAGCATGAAATCCCATAATCTGATAGCTACCCCAAGATGCAGAAGCCAAGGCTGCTTCTTTGACTCTAGGATCATTGGAGATAGAGGCAGCTTTTTCCATTCGGAGGTATTCGTTGGTTCCTCCGAGGTAATGCTTCCTAGTGAAACTTTTATATAACACAGATTCATTGCTAGGATTTGAAAGATTGGCAGGATCGATTCCTCTTTCCTTGAGTTGTCTCCAAAAAATATGACCCTCAAACAAAATTTTTGGCCTGCCATCCACAAAAAATCCTTTTCCGGAACTCTCAACTTCATTCACAGCTTTTACCGCTGCTAATTCCACTTCGTGTTTTTCAGCAAAATCAATAAGGTCCTTTTCTTCCAAGAATTTATCTCCGATAGAATCCCCAGGCCTAGTCTTGTCCAGCAGAACGGTCCATGTTTTGACACCGACTTCTCCATCGATAACCAAACGATTTTTGGCCTGAAAATCTTTGACCGCATTTTCGGTCATTGTTCCAAAGTAGGAAGTGACCGGAATCTGATATCCCAATTTTACCAGCAGCTCCTGTAAAAATGCCACAGCAGAACCCCGCGACCTTATTTTGATGTATTGCATAGCATTGCATTTAAAAATAAAAAGTACTTCAAGTTAATGAAGTACTTCAAATATGCAATGACTTGACAGGTTATTCTGGATCAATCACGTTTCTTCTTTGTCCAAATCTGCCCGGTTTCTTTTCAGATTTGTCAAGTTGATTGTCTTTCGGAATAGCCGATTTTTCTTTTTGTGGATGACTTTTTTCCGGTTTTTTGAAATTGGAATTTGAGTTTGATCTAACCTTTGGCGCACCTTGCTTTCTTTTTTTAAACTCAGACTTATTTCCAGAACCAGTCTTCCCTTTTTTCTCTTGCTCCCCGGTATACTCAGGTCCTTTTTCAAATCCATCCGGCAAAGAGTTTTGCCTGATTTGCATTCCGATTAATTTTTCAATCCGGACAAATTTGTATTGATCTTTTGGGTTGACAAAAGTAATGGCCTCCCCCTCTTTGTCTGCTCTTGCTGTACGTCCCACGCGGTGCACATAATCTTCCGGATCGGATGGCGTATCATAATTGATGACTAACTCGATCCCGACCACATCGATACCTCGCGAGATGATATCGGTTCCCACAAGGATTTTAACTGCCTTGTTTTTAAAGGATGACATGATTTTTTCCCGCTCGACCTGTTCCAAATCTGAGTGAAATGCCTCTACATCAAATTGCTTTTTAAGGGTTTTGAAAAGTGATTTCACTTTTTCCTTGGTAGAAGCAAATATGATCACCGCTTCGTAATTTTTCTGGGAGAGAATATGTTTGACTAAGTCCTCTTTTTGGGTATCATAAACCGAATACATGGACTGGGTTACTCCCTCGGCAGTTTTACCCAAAGCAATGGAAATCTCTTCCGGCTTATTTAAAAATTTCATGCTAAACTGCC
>CAZFSC010000068.1:0-8431 GCA_964521585.1 uncultured Limnohabitans sp. | reverse complement strand
CCGCCGTAGATTGGGATTGAACTGATTCCCAAAAAATATGAAAAGCCTTGAATCTGCTGATCAATCTGAATTGCAAGTTCCCTTGTAGGAGCCAATATCAGCGTATTCAATCTGTTTGAACCTGATTTACTGATTTTATTTAATATGGGAAGAATGAAAGCTGCGGTTTTACCGGTACCGGTTTGTGCACAGGCAATCAAGTCTTTATTGTCGAGAATTACAGGAATAGCTTTCTCCTGGATTGGGGTTGGTTTTTCGTAGCCCATTGCATCCAGGCCATCCTGAAGCGAAGGTTCGAAATTGAATGATGCGAATTCCAAAATTGCGGTGATTGTTGATAATTATATAAAACAAAAAAGCTTTGTCTTTTCAAATATACCTCCTAAATGAACAGAAAGCCAAATATTTAAGCCTTGAAACAAAAATCTGCTCCAAGAACTATGGAAATTGATTTAGGCATTGGCATCAATCCTTCGATTAAGTTATATTTCAGTCTAATCTAAATCTGGCAGTTTTATATGAGGGTAAGATATAAGGTAATGGTACTTTTTGCGCTTGTCATTTTTGGCACAAGTGAATTTTCCCAGGTTTTTTCTCAGACTTTTGAGATCAAAGGGAGAATAGTGGATTCCGGATCCCAGGAATATTTATCTGACGTCAATGTGACCTTGAGGGGAACTGCTTTCGGCACACAGACCAGTCCAGATGGTAACTTTGTTATCGAAAACGTAGTTGAGGACCGCTACATTCTCGCAGTTAATGCGGATGGCTACAATCCTTACGAGCAGGCGGTCAAACTTACCCAAGACTTGGATTTGGGTTTAATTTATTTGGTTAAACATGGGGCTGAAGGTTCCGGAGCTGCACTTCAAAAAACCATTCGCGCCACCAACATAACCAATCTGTTCAATGAACGTCCCAACATGCTTGGAGGAAATATGGTTTATGGAATCGCTCCTGAGCCTACTAAAACTGAAGGCAATAATTATCTGGATACAAAATGGAATACCGCTTCTCTCCTGCTCTACAAAGATGCGCAGCTTTTAGAAGGGTTTCGGGTAAGATATAATATTGTAGCGAATCAATTCGAACTGATGGAACCGGAATCAAATCTGGTCTCTGTAATGATGGGCTTCAGAATTCAGAATTTGGTCTGGGTAGATTCCACGCATAAAGTGCCAAGGTATTTTGTCAACGGGATGGATTTTCGGCAGGAAGGCTCCCCCATTTCAGGATTTTTTGAAGTGCTGGTCGATGGCGAAATGCCGCTTCTGCGTAGAACAGAAGCTATATTCAAAGAATCAAATTACAATACTGCGTTGATGGTCGGCAACCGCAACCATCAAATTATTAAACGAAATTCTTACTATTATCTGGATGGTAAAAATGTAGTCCCAGTACCTACAAACCGGAAAAAATTAGTTGCCCTTTTTGGAGATAAGGCTGATGAGATGGAAGAATTTATAAATCAAAACAGCCTTCCCATTCGGGAGCCAAGTTCTATTTTTCAGATCTTCACCCATTACAATTCCCAGTTTGAAGGCTTCAGGCCAATCATGAGTCAGTTACTTGATGAAATTTAAATTCAAATCACCCTTCGTATTATGTTTAAGAAAATTACACTGATTGCATTCCTATGCCTCCCCCTACTGACATTTGCGCAACAAACCCAAAAGCCAGTACTTCATGGTAAAAAATGGGTCGCGATCACAGGGAAACCTTTGGCTGCTACGGCAGGAGCAAAGATTTTTCAAGATGGCGGCAATGCAGTGGATGCCGCCTGCGCCATGCTTGCAGCCACAGCGACCATGTGGGATGTGCTTTCCTGGGGTGGCGAAACTCAGGCTTTGATCTACAATCCCAATACCAAAAAAGTCATAGCCATCAATGCTTTAGGCTATGCCCCTACCGGAGCCACAGTGGATTTTTTCAAATCTCAGGAAATGGCCTACCCACCTGAATTCGGACCTTTGGCAGCTACTACACCAGGCACTCCTGGAG
Organism: uncultured Limnohabitans sp.; assembly: GCA_964521585.1. GTDB lineage: Bacteria > Bacteroidota > Bacteroidia > Cytophagales > Cyclobacteriaceae > Algoriphagus. The sequence continues at coordinate 6,430 of CAZFSC010000068.1, read as the reverse complement.
GCTTGATGACAATGCTGGCCGAGTACGGAACCATGAGTCTGGCACAAGTACTGACTCCAGCTTTGGATATGGCTAAAGGGTATCCCATCGAGGGGATGACTGCTGACAACATCGAAAGAAATAAAGATAAAATTAAAGCTTGGCCATATTCTAAAAAGGTATTTCTGCCCCACCTAGGATCCGAAAGAGAAGCTCCAGAAGCTGGTGAGATTTTTATCCAGGAAGATTTATATCAAACGCTGAGCAAACTTCTGGAGGCAGAGTCAACTGCACTGAAAAATGGGAAAAGCAGAAAGGAAGCTATTTATGCTGCCTATGATCGATTTTATAGCGGTGATATTGCCAAAGAAATCGTCCGGGGTACCCGCGAGCAAGGTGGGCTCTTTACAGAGGCTGATCTGGCTAATTGGAAAGTCAAAATTGAAGAACCCCTTTCTGTGAATTACAAAGGTATCGATGTGTATAAGCTTCAAGAATGGACTCAAGGTCCTGCCTTGCTTCAATCCTTGAATATCCTGGAGAATTTTGACCTCAAGAGCATGGGCTACAATTCTGCCAATTACCTTCATACCCTTTATCAGGCGATGAATCTGGCTTTTGCAGATCGCGACTTTTATTATTCTGACCCGGCTTTTGAGCCCGTAAGTCCAATTAAAGGATTGCTTTCGAAAGAATATGCCAAAGACAGGGCGAAGCTAATAGGCAATAAAAATGATCCCAATATTGGTCCAGGCGATCCTTATCCTTATCAAGGAGGTACTAACCCCTTCATAAATTTACTCAATCAAAACAAATCAGTAGTCGCTATCAACAATTCAGGTCTCCCGATACAGGGATTGGATGATCCGTTTTTAGAACAGTTTCACCGAGGCACCACATCTATCGAAGCAGCAGATGCGGAGGGTTGGGTAGTATCCGTGACGCCTAGTGGTGGTTGGATTCCTGCGGTGATTGCCGGGAATACCGGAGTGGGTTTGAGTCAGCGAATGCAAAGTTTTGTATTGGATGAAAAATTGAACCCTTACAATCTACCCGAGCCTGGTAAGCGTCCAAGGGTAACTTTGACTCCAAGCCTGGCGCTTAAAGACGGAAAACCATTTCTAGCTTTTGCAGTACAGGGTGGTGATTCTCAAGACCAAAACCTTTTACAGTTTTTCCTAAACATAGTGGAGTTTGATATGAACGTACAGCAGGCAGCTGAAGCTGCAAACATGAATTCATATCAAATGCAGAGCTCTTTCGGAGCTCATGAGATCAAACCTGGGGCTATGACTCTGAGAGAAGATACACCGATTTGGATACGTGCCGAATTGGCTAAAAGAGGCTATCTGATGGATTTTTGGCCCCGAACCTCCGGACCAATCAACGCCGTTTGGTTTGATTGGAAGCATGGCAGTTTCTGGGGAGGCTCCAGCAATTACGGTGAAGATTATGGGATTGCCTGGTAACCTTTTAGAACTCTAAATCAGATCAATAGTAAAACATGAACAAATTGAAAAACACCAGCCTGCAAATCGGCCTTATTCTCACACTTTCTTTGGGCTTCATTTTTAATGGTTTTTCCCAAAAGAAGGATAAACCGAACCCTCTGAAAGCAGCCGTTCAAAAACACATTGACGAAAATTATCCTGAACTCACAGACCTGAGTGACAAAATTTGGTCTTTTGAGGAAATTGCTTTTCAGGAAACTAAGTCCGCTGCAGCCTTATCTGATTATGCAGAATCGTTGGGATTCAAAGTGACTCGTGGTGTAGCAGAAATCCCTACTGCTTTCATCGCCGAATATGGCTCAGGTCATCCGATTATTGGGATTATGGGTGAATTTGATGCACTTCCGGGACTCTCACAAAATAAAGTGCCCTACAAAGATCCGTTGCATCTGGATGCACCAGGGCATGGATGTGGACATAATCTATTTGGTGTGGCTTCACTTGGAGCCGCTGCCTCAATCAAGGAACTTATTGAAAAGGGAGAGCTGAAAGGAACTATTAGATTCTACGGAACTCCTGCGGAGGAAAAATTCTTCGGCAAACTCTGGATGATTCGTGCCGGATTATTTTCTGATGTGGATGTCATGATGGATTGGCATCCGGCAGATGAAACGAAAGTTAAGGCGCAAAAAGGATTGGCTTTGGTGGATTTCCTAGTGGAATTCAAAGGTCAGGCAGCCCATGCATCAGCGGATCCCTGGAATGGAAGAAGTGCCTCGGATGCATTGGAATTGTATGCAAGTGGCATCAATTATTACAGGGAACACATCAAACCGACCGTACGGATCCATTATCATATCCAAGATGCAGGTCAAGTGGTCAATGTGGTTCCGGATTACAGCCGAATCTGGGTCAGAGTCCGGGACAGCAGCAGAGAAGGATTACTACCAGTTTGGAAACAGGTTGAAAAAATGGCCTCAGGAGCTGCAATTTTGGCCAATGTAGCACATGAGGTGAATTTGATTTCGGGTGTTCACGAAATGTTGATTAATCGCACTGGCTCAGCCATTTTACAGAAAAATCTGGAAACACTAGGTCCGATTAGTTATACCGATGAAGAGCAGACATTTGCAAAAAAGATTCAAGAAAGTGTAAACAAACCCCAAATCGGTTTAGTGTCAGAAATCAAACCTTTGGAGGAAACTCAAGAGCATTCGATGGGCGGATCCACTGATGTCGGTGATGTAAGCTGGAATGTTCCGACGATCAGCCTGAGTGCGACCACTGCCCCTAATGGGACTCCTTGGCATTCTTGGGCAGTAGTCGCTTGCGGGGGAATGTCCATCGGCCATAAAGGTATGGGATATGCTGCCAAAGCTTTGGCTATGACCATGGTCGATCTGTACCAGAATCCTGCACTTGTGGACTCAATACAGACTGAGTTCAAAGATAAAAAGGGAGATTATGTTTATCAGGGAATCATTCCCGATGGTCCTCCCCCGATCAATTCAAAATTGCAGTGATAATTCGTGATGCGATGTAAATTCTTTGCTATGAAATATGGGTTAACCAAACTGTCACATTTTGATACCCTGATAATTATCTGGGAAACATACGAGATTCCACATAAATGCTAAAAGACAAATCATAAACCAATGAAAACTTTATCTTTTCTTCTTTTCTTTTGCTTCCCAATCGCAGCCTTTTCCCAGACTTCAATTGATGAAAAAGCAATTCAGGATTTGATTCAAAACTCATTTGATGACCTCTTTTCAGACTTTGAATCGGATAAACTATTGGATTACTATACAGCGGATTTTCTGCTATTGGAACAAGGCGAGGTCTGGAATAATGAGTTAATCCTGGATTATTTCGAGCAGGCAAAGAACAATCCAAATCCAGTAAACCGGACCAATCGATTTGATTTTATAGAAACCAAAGTCAATGGCAATACAGCCTGGATAGCATATCATAACTTTGCCACCATCAGCAGAAATGGAGAAGTGATTCAGGAAATTTATTGGCTGGAAAGTGCCACAGCTGTAAAAACTGAGAACGGTTGGCGTCTCGATATGCTTCATTCCACCCGAGCCCAAAAACCAAAACACTAATCAAACCAAAAAGTCCTTTGCAATTCATTATCGCAAAGGACTCTTCATTTTTTAGCTATTCACTTTTTGATAAAAAAGCTTTTCGAAAATTTTGTAAGTAATCAGATAGGTTGGCCTGACCCCTTCCATTCCCAACGCTCCAGAAGCAAGTGTACTTCCAGTCTCCAAGGGATTATCAGAGGCATAGTACGCATAGAGAACTTTGACATTGGGACGGATGCTTCTCCGGATTTTTGATGCTGACTGAATTGCCTTTTGATAATGTGCCCCTTCCATTTCCAGACCGACTGCATGCCAGGAAGATTTCATGAAATAGGTCAGAATATCTTTATTCTGAAGAGAGGTACCCAAAACGGTAACCATCGAACCGGAATAAACCCCTAATCCAAATCCCTCGAAATCTGATTTTTTGAATTCATTTGTAAAAGGATAATTATCTGCGGTTCCTTCAAATACGTGGGCATTTGGAATCATCAGATCTCCTTTTCCACCATAAAGAATTCCGGCCTTTCCCATGATTGATGTTGAGACCACATCCAGTGCTATTGATTTGTCTTCTTTTTGATAAGGTTTCAATAATTCATCGAGGCATTCGTATGCCTGCTCTCCAAATGCATAATCCATCACCACGAATACAGGTCTGTTGCTTTTCTTTTCGGGTAATACAATCCCCGGAATCAATTCAGGATTTTCCAATAAGGCTGTATCGATGATTTGTGCTCCGATATTGGTGCCAGATTCATCAGGGATATTGGTAAAGCCATTTTTTAGCGCGTATTCCTCTATTTCCTTTCCTTTATTCCCTTTGGCTTTTGTACTGATATCCATGACCACGTCCTCCAATTCCTGATAATTTTTCAATCCCAGAAGTTGAAATCCGTAAATGGTATTCAATACCGAATGGAGATTGGCTGAAATGATATGAATAGGACGTTTTATCAGGCCTTTTTCGTCCAATGTACGTTTGATTTTGCCAGCCCATAGTTCTCCATATACGTGATGTCCAACCCGCTCCCGAAGGGTGGCCGAGAATGAAATCTCACGATCCAACCCCATAGTGGTCTCTTCAAAGGCCAATTTCCCCAAATGATACACAATGGAAAACAGACTATTTGAATTCGAACTCCGTTCAAATTTATCGACTGCAGCCAGAGTCTCTTCAAACGTCCTACCCAAAAGATGACTCAAATAAGCTGAAGCAGCTTCTTTATTAAAGTCTTCTCCTGAATTCTCACTTTTTACGAATTCTTCCAGCATTCGCCAATTGGTCGTGATTTTACCTTTTTGGTCGGTGCTGTTTTGAAAGATTTTATTGGATTCAATATTTAAAAAAGTAAGGTGAGTCAAGATGTCATAGATATCAGACCTACCTCTAGTCATCTCCACGTACATGATTTGTTCATCGAGTCGATAGCAATTCCGTTTTCTTTTGGCAGGAACAATCGGCGTCAGTTTGGAAGTTTCGTAGCCTTCCCGGCTTATCAGGCGCACATATCTGCACTCTTCGATTCCTCTTGGCAGACGCTCCATCACGTAGAGCAAGCCATCAAGTTCGATCTTTTCAGAATCTGTCACCGAACCATAAATTTCAGGGCTGAGCACTCGCAATGCTTCTACCAGGCTTTCACCGGAAATTCCGTTAGGCTTGTAGACACCTCGTGTGAATAGGTGTCTCATCGTAATGTACAATCGCTCGATTGCAGCACGGGACTCTTGTGCTCTTGTTCTTTTCATGTGTGTATAACTTGAATTTTATCGGCCACATGGAATCTCGCAAAATTAACAACCACCCCAGCAGGCATTGCCGTCGAATTGCTTGATTTCATCTTATGTAAAAAGGTTTTGCAAGGCAAAAGTAGGAAATCCTATTTTAATCGTTCGCTAAAAAATTTCTTTAACTTGTCCACTTTGGGCTTTACTACAAACTGGCAATAGGGCTGGGCGGAGTTCAAATTGTAATAATCCTGATGGTAATTCTCCGCAGGATAGAAATTGGTAAATGGAGTAATCTCGGTAACAATAGGCCTGTCAAAAATATCAGAGCCATTGAGTTTCTCCTTTAAATCCTCAGCGATCCTCTGTTGCTCGGACGTGTTGAAAAAGATGGCTGATCGATATTGAGGTCCTGCATCTGCTCCTTGTCGATTGATTGTAGTGGGGTCATGAGTAGCCCAAAAGATTTCGAGAATTTTTTCCAGAGAGATCACTTTTGGATCGTAATAAACTTCAATCACCTCTGCATGTCCAGTAGTGGCATTGCAGACTTCCCGATAAGTGGGATTCTCCACGAATCCCCCAGAATATCCTGAAACTACTTTTTCAACCCCTTGCAATCGTTGAAATACTGCCTCTGTACACCAGAAGCAACCTGCCCCAAGTGTGATTAGCTCGAGTCCTTCAGGTATAGAAAGTGTAGTGGAGGGAAGGTTGTTTGTATTGCTCATTTTGTCCGGATTTTTAGTGTCTTAACCGGATTCGTTTCAGATAAGTTTGGAGGGAGTTCGGATTCTCGAATTATGAGGAAGCTCATTTTGCATTCCAATCAGCTCATTTTCTGACCAGACTTCGATCAATCCTTCCTTTTGTAAATCTTTCGCTGCATCAAAAATTTCCTGTTGAAAATATTCCCAATCTTCCGGATACATGCTCTGAATTACTTCCAAAGGAGAAAATTCTTTACCCCGTTTTTGACGAAGCGTGGATAATATGGCAACCCGGAGGATATCCATTTTGGAGGATTATTTGCAGATCATCACGAAGGCAGGGGGAAAATTTTTAAGCGTGAAGCTGGTTTCTACTTTGTCAAAATGTTTTTTAAAAAGGTTCTTGAGTAAATAAGAATAACAAATTTGGATAAAAGCACCCTCTTGGGTTAGCGAATGCTTGCTT
>CAZFSC010000067.1:5153-18206 GCA_964521585.1 uncultured Limnohabitans sp. | reverse complement strand
TGCATATTTGCACATTAAACCAAATGCCTGTTTGTAAAGGCTTATTCATTTTATGTCACAACAAATTAAAATTACCCTGCCCGACGGATCGGTGAGGGAGTACGAAAAAGGAACCTCCGGACTACAGATTGCTGCCAGTATCAGCGAGGGTTTGGCCCGGAATGTCCTAGCTGCCAAAGTCAATGGTCAAGTTTGGGATGCTACCCGACCTATTCAGGTAGATTCAGAAGTTCAGTTATTAACCTGGAATGACAATGAAGGCAAAAATACCTTTTGGCATTCCTCGGCCCACTTGCTTGCTGAAGCTTTGGAAGCACTATATCCAGGAATCAAGTTAGGAATCGGACCTCCTATTGAAACCGGTTTCTACTATGATGTAGACTTCGGAGACCATACTTTGGATGGATCTGAGTTGGAGAAGATCGAGCAAAAGATGATCGAGCTTGCCCGTGAGAAAAATGAGTATATCCGAAAGGAAATCTCTAAAAAAGACGCTGTTGCATACTATCAGCAAAAAGGAGATGAGTATAAATTAGATCTTCTTGAGGGGCTTGAAGACGGCACGATCACATTCTATGAGCAGGGAAATTTTACCGACTTGTGCCGTGGACCGCATATTCCCAATACAGGTTTTGTCAAGGCGGTCAAGCTGACCAATATTGCCGGAGCTTATTGGCGAGGTGATGAGAAACGCAAGATGCTGACCAGGATTTATGGGGTGACATTCCCAAAAGCCAAGGAACTGCAGGATTATTTGACTTTGTTGGAGGAAGCGAAAAAACGAGATCACCGAAAAATCGGCCGTGAATTGGAGCTGTTTACTTTCTCCGAAAAAGTAGGAATGGGACTTCCTCTTTGGTTGCCAAAGGGAACCTTACTTCGAGAGCGCTTGATCAACTTCATGAAGAAGGCGCAGGATAAGTCTGGATATCAGCAGGTAACAACTCCTCATATTGGCCATAAAGTTTTGTATGAGACTTCCGGTCACTACGAAAAATATGGTAAAGATTCCTTTCAACCGATCGCGACGCCGCATGAGGGAGAGGAGTTCTTATTAAAGCCGATGAACTGTCCTCATCACTGTGAGATCTACAAGCATAAACCACATTCGTATAAGGAGTTGCCAATCCGCTATGCGGAGTTCGGTACGGTATATCGCTACGAACAAAGTGGAGAATTACACGGATTGACTCGCGTTCGAGGATTTACTCAGGACGATGCACATATCTTTTGTCGCCCGGATCAAGTCAAAGATGAATTTATAAAAGTAATTGACTTGGTACTTTATGTATTTAAGGCATTGGGTTTTGAGGATTACACCGCACAGATTTCATTAAGAGATCCGGAGAAAGCTGAAAAATACATCGGTTCGGACGAAGCTTGGCAAAAAGCCGAATCCGCTATCATTGAAGCTGCACAAGAAAAGGGACTCGAAACAGTCACTGAACTGGGCGAAGCTGCATTCTATGGTCCAAAGCTGGACTTTATGGTGAAGGATGCGCTTGGTCGAAAATGGCAACTAGGCACCATTCAGGTGGATTATAATCTGCCGGAGCGTTTCCAGTTGGAATATATCGGAGCAGACAATCAAAAGCACAGACCGGTAATGATTCACCGAGCGCCATTTGGCTCATTGGAGCGGTTTGTTGCAGTTCTAATCGAGCATTGTGCCGGTAATTTCCCGCTTTGGCTTGCCCCAGAGCAAATCAATATTTTGCCGATTTCGGAGAAATACGTTGGCTATGCCGAGGAGATAAAAGCAATTCTTGAGGAGGAGGGAATCACAGGAACTATTGATAACCGCGACGAAAAAATCGGCAGGAAGATCAGAGATTCCGAAGTGAAAAAAGTGCCCTTTATGCTGATTGTTGGCGAAAAAGAGCAAGAAGAGCGGAAGTTATCAGTAAGAAAGCATGGTGCCGGAGATCTAGGCAATTATTCTCCGGAAGAATTTATCAGTTATTTCAACGGAATAATTTCAGAATCATTGGGTAAGTAAAATGCGAATATTGGATTATACTTTTCTTAATTGGAAATAATTCCGATATTTGCAGCCTATTTCATAAAACAATCAACGCAAACTTGAGAAACCAAAGACAACCCTACAGAGGTCGACAGGAAGAACCTTATAAAGTAAACCACAAAATCAGAGCTCGTGAAGTGAGATTGGTCGGTGATTTTGTTGAAGGAGGAAATGCATTATTGCCCCTCGAACAAGCCATTAAACTCGCCCAGGAAAATGATTTGGATCTGGTTGAAATCTCTCCCAATGTAGATCCTCCCGTTTGTAAGATTCTTGACTATGCAAAATTCAAGTATGAGCAGAAAAAGAAGCAAAAGGAAATCAAGTCCAATGCAGCTAAGATTGTCTTGAAGGAAATTAGATTCGGACCTAATACGGATGATCATGATTTCAATTTCAAATTGAAGCACGCGATCAGTTTCTTGAAGGAAGGTGCCAAAGTGAAAGCTTACGTGCACTTTGTGGGAAGAAGTATTGTGTTCAAAGAAAGAGGGGAGATGCTTCTTTTGAAATTTGCCCAAGCACTCGAAGATTACGGTGCTGTAGAGCAACTGCCAAAGCTAGAAGGAAAGCGAATGAATATTTTCATTGCTCCCAAAGGAAGTAAAAAATAAATTTCAACTAATCTAAATACAGCAAAATGCCAAAAGTAAAAACCAAATCCAGTGCAAAGAAGCGGTTCACTTTGACAGGAACCGGCAAAATCAAAAGGAAACACGCTTTCAAAAGCCATATCCTGACGAAAAAAGCTACCAAGAGAAAGCGTAACTTGACCAAAACAGGTCTTGTTCACGAGTCTGATGAGGGTAGAGTACGTGACATGTTGAGAATCTGATTTTCTTCATTCACTCAATTTAAATTAAGGTTTATTTATTCACCAGATACGTTGGTTTCAAGATCCCGAAATAATCGGGACACCACGCATCAAAAAACAAAAAACTATGCCTAGATCGGTAAACGCGGTAGCGTCAAGAGCAAGAAGAAAAAAAGTGCTAAAAGCCACAAGAGGTTATTTCGGAAGAGGTAGCAACGTTTGGACTGTAGCCAAAAACAAGTACGAGAAAGGACTTCAGTACGCTTACAGAGACAGAAAAGCAAAGAAAAGAGAATTCAGAGCTTTGTGGATCCAGCGTATCAATGCCGGAGCTAGACAGCTTGGCATGTCCTATTCCCAATTGATGGGATTGTTGAAGAAAGGTGAAATCGAACTTAACCGTAAGGTTTTGGCAGATTTGGCCATGAATCACCCAGAAGCATTCAAAGCTGTAGTTGAAAAAGTAAAATAAGGACTGCACTGCCTTATTTTATAAAAGCCTTCTTTCGGGAAGGCTTTTTTTTTAGAATATTTTTAGAATTCCATAAGTTGATATGGAAGCAATGGAGAGTACACTGAGCCAAAAAATCATTTTTGAAATCCAGTTTGGATCTAATTTTAACAAGTCATTTTTGGAGCGGAAATTAATCGCGGCGAAGACTACAACTAATAACAGTACGGATCCAATCAATCCCCCTACCAAAACCATAAAGGTAGGTAGTTCCAAAAACAAAAAAGTGATGATCCATAGACAGGGAAACAGCCAAGCCAGAATTTTAATAGAAAAGTCAGCTGAGGATTGGCCTTTTAAATTCCACCATTCTAATTGGATAAATATATCGGTGAAAAGTCTGGACCAATAAGCCAAAGTGGCAAATACACTGGAATAAAGCGCTATAAATGCCCCTATCAAGTATCCTATCTGGATGGAAGGCCCAAGAGATTCTGTGTAGATTTTAGCCAGGTATGTGATAAGTTCATTACCCTCTGGGACAGTTTCGTTTCCATGAAGAATAGCAGCTCCAAGCAGGTAAAATGCAGCAGTCACCACGGTGTAGCACACCATTGCGATCAATGCGTCTAGGCGCATCACTTTGATCCAACCCTTAGCTCTATCTTTCCATTGGATAGAGCCATCATTTTTCCCGGTGAATGCAGCATATCCTTTTTCTTGGCACCAATAGGTGTAGGCGATTATTTCATCACTGGCTACTCCTGTGATTCCAAAAGCTCCAATTGCCACAAAGAGATATTCTTTGGGGAGCTCAAAACTTAACCCTTTTAAAATATCAACATATGAGAAGCTATAAGGGGTAAAAAAAAGCGTAATTAGAGAAATTAAAGTAAAAAATGTAAAGACAAAAACCATCAGCATCGCAACTTTTTCAATCAAGGGGTAATAATTATTATAGATAAGCAAGCTGATGCTCAATCCTAATAGAACCACCACTAGCTTAATTGGCAATACCGGGAAAATCATTGAAAAAGCAATAGCTGCCCCACCGAGCATTCCACCTAGTTGAAGTATTTTCAAACTGGTCAAAACTAATGTCGCCCAAACAGTCCAATTAGCGCCTTTAAATTTTGGACCACTAAGACTATTAAATTCTGCCATAATCGAATTGCTGTTCACGATGGCATTTTTTCCGAATTCAAGCTGAATTCCAACCTTGATGATGCAACTAACAAGAATCACCCAAAAAGCTATAAATCCAGCTTTTGCTCCTAATACGGTGGTCGCGATTAATTCTCCAGATCCGACAATGGAGGCAGAAAGTAGAAAACCGGGTCCAAGGAAATCCAATCTTTCTCTAAATGTGTTTGGAGGATTTTTGATCGAATGCATATTCATCCAAAAGTCATCGATGGAACGGAAATATACTATTATTCGATAGTTCAGCTTTTAAAGTAAATAAAAAAAGGCTTCCGTTTCCGAAAGCCTTTGTAGCGAGCCAGAGATTTGAACTCCCGTCCGCCGCGCGGGTGCGCCATGGCGTTGCGATTAGGAGTCCTGCGCTCATAGATAAAATGGAAGTAAGTTGGATTTTACCCAATCTCTACCTTTTCCGGATTTGAGTATTTTTTCACGAAGTAAAGCATGGGCTTTGTGTTCAAAAAACTCGACATGAATGACCGTCCATGGCCTGTACCTGAGAGTAAACCCTTTAGTAGATTTTGAATTATGGAATTTGAATCTGGTAATCAAATCAGTAGTCATTCCGGTGTAGGTTTTACCGGATGATTTGGAATAAAGAATGTAGACTACAAAGCTATCCATAGGCTAAAAAAAGAAAAAGGCTTCCGTTTCCGAAAGCCTTTGTAGCGAGAGGGAGATTTGAACTCCCGACCTCAGGGTTATGAATCCTGCGCTCTAACCAACTGAGCTACCTCGCCATTTAATTAACTTCAATATTTCAATCAGGGAGATTTGAACTCCCGTCCGCCGGGGCGGATATGAATCCTGCGCTCTAATCTCCCGATGGCTATCGGGATGAGCTACCTCGCCATTTAATTAACTTCAATATTTCAATCAAGGAGATTTGAACTCCCGTCCGCCGGGGCGGATATGAATCCTGCGCTTTAACTTCCCGATGGCTATCGGTATGAGCTACCTCGCCATGTATACAATTTAAGTTTTCAACTATCCAAAATTATTTTTGAATAATCCTGGTTAAGCCTACTGCTAAATTCTTCTAGAAGCCAATGAATATCAATCATATATTAAACTTTTGCTTGGATCTTGATCAGTTAATGATATTTAACAAGCCATAAGAATAAATTATGATGTGCATTTTTGAATTTAATAACTATATTAAACCACAGACCGAATCCAAAAACATCCAAAAGAGAATCGTTCACTCTCATTTTCGGGGCCTATCTCCGAATTGGAATGCAAATATGAGGTCTTGTAGTGTGAAATGCAAGTTGACGTTCTTTAAAAAATGATTTTTTATACCTCGAAAAATCTAAGATCATGGTTAAAAATAAATTTATAGCTGATTATCAAATTAATGCCTCAAAAAAAATTGTCTTCAATTATTTGAGTACAGCAAGCGGGTTGGCAGAGTGGTTTGCGGATGATGTGATTATTAATGAAGATAAGCACTTTGTATTCCATTTTGACAACGAAGATCATTACGCGAGACAGACCATTTTCAGGGTTAATCTCCACGTTAAATTTGAATTCTATGACCCTGCGAACCCTGAAGCTTCTGATAAGCCTTTTATAGAGTTTAAGCTTGACGAAAATGACCTGACGCAAACCTTGTTTTTGACTGTGATAGACTATACCGATGATTATGATGACGAAGAGTCCGCTGCAATTTGGGATGGGCTGATTGGTAAACTGAAAGAAATCATTGGTGGATAAAGTCAAGACTATTTAGCAACTTTGAACTTCGATGGAGGACATTCGTAAATGCCAAAGTCAGTAGTTTAAATGATGAAGAAATTAGACAAGCTTATACTTGGGTCTTTTTTAGGCCCATTTTTATTGACCTTCCTCGTTGTGGATTTCATATTGTTGACCGTCAACATGCTGAAATATTTCGATGAGATTTTTGGGAAAGGACTAGGTTTTTGGATTTACATGGAGTTGATCGGGTATTTCGTGATCAGCATTTCTCCCATGGCTTTACCACTTGCAGTTTTGCTATCCAGTTTGATGACTTTTGGCAATCTCGGTGAGCATTTTGAATTGACAGCAATCAAAAGCAGTGGCATCTCCTTGTTGAGAGCCTTAAGACCTATTGGAGTTTTTGTGATTGTTTTGGCCTTTGCTGCTTATTTATCCAATAACTATCTGGTTCCGAAAGTCAATTTGAAGACTTTCAGTTTACTCTATGATATGCGGATGAAATCTCCTGCCCTTGATATAAAGGCAGGCGTGTTTTACAGTGGTATTCCCGGATATAGCATCAAGGTGAATGAAAAGATCGGTGATCATGGCCTGAAAGATATTGTGATCTACAACCATTCGGAGGGAACTATGGGCAATCTTAATGTAACATTAGCCGATTCCGGAGCCATGGAGCCTTTTTTTAACGAAAACTACATGAGGCTTTCCTTATATAATGGTCAAAATTATGAGGAAGCTAGGCTGGCTAGAGGAATCGGTGAAAAGCCGGTTGAATTCCGAAGGACCACGTTCGATGAAAATATTATAATTTTTGATCTGGACGCATTTCGATTAAATCGAACAGACGAGGATGCCTGGTCCACCAATCGCTCCATCAAGAATATTAAAGAGATCAAGATTGGCCTGGATTCCATTAGCACGCTGGTCAATGACGAGCAGTTTAACAATTACCAAACTGCCGAAGGGATCTTTCCCTACTTCACAAGAGGGCGAAAGTTAAATCCCACGGAAGAAATTCTTGCCCGAAAAGCTGCGGATGACACCATAAGGATGGAAAAGGTAAGACGGGAGCGGTTATTGAGAGATTCCCTTGAAACTATTGAGAAGCAAAAAGCAGATACATCAATATCTGTAGTTGAAAATCCCGAGCATCGAGAGCGGGTAAATATGTCGGATTCAATTTTGAATAATTCAATAGCTATCAGTTCTGTTCCCACGGCCACTGATACTTTTTTTAATCAAAAAAAGATTGCGAGATCAAGAATTCGACTTTCTAATCCGGACACTTTAAATAAGAATGCAAATATCACTTTTGACTCCGCCTTCAATAGTGGGAGTGTGGAAGATTTGCGATTATCCAAAAAGCCTGACCCGAGAACCGCGCCACTCAGCACAGCTGAGAAGGCATTGATTGATTCGATGGTATACGAAAAAGGGCTTTATTCCAATGCCCTGTCCATGGCTTTAAATAATTCACGTAATCTTAAAAATACGTTTGATCAGAAAAAAATGAGAATTGATCTCCACGAGCGGGAATATCGGCGCTATCAAATTGCCTGGTATCAAAAATATACACAGGCATTTGCTTGTTTTGTCATGTTTATGATTGGGGCACCGCTTGGCGCAATCATCAAGAAGGGTGGTCTTGGTATGCCTGTTTTGATTTCAATTATATTTTTCATCATCTATTACATGCTGACTATTTCTGGCGAAAAATGGGCGAAGGAAGGAATAGTAGATCCACTGTTCGGAACCTGGTTTTCCAATCTGTGTCTGATTCCATTTGGATTATTCTTTCTGAAGCAGGCCAGGAAAGATGCCCGTTTATTCGAACCTGATTTCTATATCGAAATCTGGAGATCCCTGCAAAAAAGATATAAAGTATTGAATCCAAAGCAGAGCTGATGTTTTATTTATTGGAATTTAACCCTACCTTTGTTGTTGTTTTAAAAAATTTAGCTAAACATGTATTTAACATCAGAGAAAAAGCAAGAGTTGTTTGCAAATCATGGACGGTTAAAATCTGCTACTGACACAGGATCTCCTGAGTCTCAGATTGCCCTCTTCACTCACAGAATCAAGCATTTGACTGAGCATTTGAAGTCAAATAAAAAAGACCACTCCACTAGACTTGGTCTATTGAAGCTAGTAGGTAAAAGAAGGAGCCTGCTTGACTACCTACACAAGAAAGACATCGAGCGTTACAGATCGATTATCGCCGAACTAGGAATCAGGAAATAACCGACTGAGTAAGGTTCTCCAATTTGAGAACCTTACTTTTTTCTTTTTTAAGGTTTCCGATCACTTTTACATTTACAAGCATACTATTAACAAGCATATATGTTACCAAACTTAATCACCAAGACCATCAAATTAGATGATGGCAGAGAAATTATAATTGAAACTGGAGCATTGGCCAAGCAGGCAGATGGTTCTGTAGTCGTGAAGATGGGGAAAGCCATGCTTCTTGCTACAGTTGTATCCAAGAAAGAAGCAGGAGAGGGGGTTGATTTTTTACCAATGTCGGTGGATTACCAAGAGAAATTCGCCTCTTCCGGAAAAATTCCCGGTGGATTTTTGAAAAGAGAAGGAAGACTCTCTGATTATGAGATTTTGATAAGCCGAATCGTTGATAGAGCGATCAGACCTATTTTTCCTGATGACTATCATGCTGATACCCAAATCGCCATTACACTTATCAGTGGTGACGAAGAAGTGCTTCCGGATGCCCTTGCCGGTCTTGCAGCTTCTGCCGCTTTAGCAGTTTCTGACATTCCGTTCAACGGGCCAATTTCAGAAGTGCGGGTAGCCAAGATTGATGGTAAATTACAAATCAATCCAACTCCTTTGGCGCTTGAAAAAGCTTCTCTGGAATTTATCGTCGCAGGATCACTTGATTTTATCTTGATGGTAGAAGGTGAGGCCAATGAAATTCAGGAGGAAGAAATGCTTGAAGCCATGCAATTTGCTCATGAGGAGATCAAGAGACATTGCCAGGCTCAGATCGAGCTGACCAAAATGGTAGGCAAAGAAGAAAAAAGAGCTTATAACCACGAAAAGTCAGATCCTGCACTTTTCGATAAAATGAGAGCAGAAGTATACGATAAGCTATACGCTGCTGTCAGTAAGCAAATCGCCAATAAATCTGAAAGATCTGCCTTAGTCAAAGAAATTAAAGAAGAGTTTATAGCAAGTCTAGGTGAAGACCATGGTTTTGAAACCAGCTTGATTGGACCTTATTTCAGTAAAATTCATAAAGAAGCCGCCAGAAATCTTACGCTTGACGAAAAGAAGAGATTAGATGGAAGAAAGTTGGATGAAGTGAGACCGATCTGGTCGGTGGTAGATTATTTGCCATCTGCTCACGGTTCTGCTGTTTTCACACGAGGAGAAACTCAATCACTCACCACTTGTACCCTAGGTACAAAAATGGATGAGATGATGATCGACGGAGCTACTATTTCCGGATACAACAAATTTTATCTTCACTATAATTTCCCAGGATTCTCTACCGGAGAAGTAAAGCCTAACAGAGGCCCTGGAAGAAGAGAGGTTGGACATGGTAATCTTGCCATGCGCGCGCTGAAGAAGGTTCTTCCACCTGCAGAGGAAAATCCATACACGATCAGAATTGTTTCAGATATCCTTGAATCAAATGGTTCTTCCTCAATGGCTACGGTTTGTGCGGGTTCATTGGCTCTCATGGATGCCGGTATTCAGATCAAATCTCCAGTAACTGGGATTGCCATGGGAATGATCTCCGATGCGAAGACCGGTAAATATTCGATCCTATCAGATATTTTAGGAGATGAAGATCATTTAGGAGATATGGACTTTAAAGTTACCGGAACTTCTAAGGGAATCACTGCTTGTCAGATGGATCTAAAAGTAGAAGGACTGGACTATTCCGTTTTGAAAGAAGCATTGCTTCAGGCAAAATCCGGAAGACTTCATATTCTGGATGAGATCAATAAGACACTTTCAGCTCCTAAGCCTGAATTGAAACCTCATACCCCAAGATCGTTTGTCATGTTTATTCCTAAGGAATTGATTGGTGCGGTTATTGGTCCAGGAGGTAAGGTGATTCAGGAAATTCAGAAAGATACAGGTACTACGATCGTGATTGAGGAAATCGAAAATCAAGGTAAAATCAATGTGTTCTCTGCTAACCAGGATAAACTTGATGCAGCCTTGAGACGTATCAAAGCCATCGTAGCTCAACCGGAAATCGGAGAGACTTATACCGGGAAAGTAAAAAATATTCAACCATTTGGAGCATTTGTGGAATTTATGCCAGGCAAAGATGGTTTACTCCATATCTCAGAGATAAAGTGGGAACGACTAGAAACCATGGAAGGTGTTCTGGAGCCAGGAGAAGAAATAATGGTTAAGTTGATAGACGTAGACCAGCGCACCGGTAAATTCAAACTATCAAGAAAAGCTTTGTTGCCAAAACCTGAAAAACCGACTTCTAATTCCTAAGGTTAACTTACTGCTCAGTCTTTTGAGTTTTATATTATCATTGAATTTCACAAATCACATACCTGAATGAGGCAGCTAAAAATTAGCAAACAGATTACCAATAGAGAAAGTCAGTCCCTTGATAAATACCTACAAGAGATTGGTAAAGTGGACCTGTTGACAGCAGACGAAGAGGTAGTTCTGGCCAAAAGAATCAGAGAAGGCGATCAGCTTGCTTTAGAAAAGTTGACCAAAGCCAACTTGAGATTCGTTGTTTCTGTGGCGAAACAATATCAAAATCAAGGTCTTTCACTGGGCGATCTTATCAATGAAGGAAACCTAGGTCTAATCAAAGCAGCACAGCGATTTGACGAAACCAGAGGTTTCAAATTCATTTCCTATGCAGTTTGGTGGATCAGACAGTCGATTCTGCAAGCGCTGGCTGAGCAATCGAGAATTGTAAGATTACCATTGAACCGAGTTGGTTCTTTGAACAAAATCAGCAAGACTTTCAGTGAATTAGAGCAAAAATTCGAAAGAGAGCCTTCTCCGGAAGAGCTTGCCGAAGTGCTTGAAATTACAGCAAATGAAGTCGTTGATACGATGAAGATCTCTGGTCGACACGTTTCTATGGATGCGCCTTTCGTTCAGGGTGAGGAGAATAGCTTGTTGGATGTCTTGGAAAATGATGGTGATGAAAAGCCTGACGATGGATTGATGACTGATTCTCTTCGAAAAGAAGTTCAGCGTGCGCTATCTACCTTAACCCAGCGGGAAGCAGATGTGATTACCCTTTATTTTGGATTAAATGGTGAGCATGCAATGACCTTAGAGGAGATTGGAGAAAAATTCAACCTCACACGGGAACGTGTAAGACAAATCAAGGAAAAAGCCATTCGAAGATTGAGACACACCTCCAGAAGTAAGACCCTGAAGCCTTACCTCGGATAACAACTAGAATTAAAAGAAGGGGGGTAGCCCCCTTTTTTATTTTATACCCACTCCAACCATTTTACCTCAGGGTATTCTTTAGGAACTTTAACAATTGGTCGTTTTGAGTAGGGGGAAGAATTAACAAAATTTACTGGATTTTAATATAAAATTAATGAATCAAGATGCCGAACACGTCAAGGTCCTGATTATCGGTTCCGGACCTGCTGGATACACTGCTGCTATTTATGCTTCTCGTGCTGGACTTTCTCCTGTGTTGTATACTGGTGGACAGCCTGGAGGTCAACTTACGATTACCAACGATGTTGAAAATTACCCTGGCTATCCCGACGGAGTGGTGGGACCACAGATGATGGAAGATTTTAGAAAACAGGCTGAGCGATTTGGTACACAGGTACGCTACGGACTGGCTACCAAAGTGGATTTTTCGAGTCATCCTCACAAAGTGGAAATTGATGAAAAAATCACCATTACCGCAGATACTGTTTTAATTTCGACCGGGGCATCAGCCAAATGGCTTGGTATTGAAAGTGAAGAGCGATTAAACGGAAAGGGTGTTTCTGCCTGCGCGGTATGTGACGGATTTTTCTTTAAAGGACAGGAAGTGGCTATCGTAGGGGCAGGAGATACCGCATGCGAAGAGGCTTCCTATTTGTCAAATATCTGCAGCAAAGTCTACATGCTGGTGCGTAGAGATGAAATGAGGGCCTCTCAAATCATGCAGAAAAGAGTTCTCAATAACCCGAAGATTGAAATTCTTTGGAATACCGAGACCGATGAGATCCTGGGTGAAGAGGAAGTCTCAGGAGTAAGGATTCTTAACAATAAAACAGGAGAAAAAAGAGAAATCGCAATTTCTGGCTTCTTTGTTGCTATTGGTCATCAACCAAACACCGACATCTTCAAAGATTATATCCACATGGATGATGCTGGATACATCAAAACGGTCCCTGGAAGCACCAGAACAAATGTTGAGGGAGTTTTTGCATGTGGAGATGCTCAAGATAATATCTATAGACAAGCAGTGACAGCGGCCGGAACAGGCTGTATGGCTGCTTTAGATGCCGAGAGGTATTTGGCAGAGATTGAGAATCACTAACCCGAATTCATGAAGTATTCATTTGTAATAATCATCTTAAGTGCTTTTTTGAGCATTGGTTCTTTTGAAACCAATGCTCAAATTTTTCCTAAGATTATTAAGAAAAATAATACGACCTCACAGACAGTAAGTCAAGAAAGAAAATCGATCGAACTGCGAGGTTTTGATCAAAGTTCATATTTGCGGACACTATCTACTGTAACCGATTCCATTATTTTTGATAATAATGTCAATCTGGGACGGGTTAGATCTATCGTGAGTGAAGATCGCAATACCATGCTTTGGGCTCCTACCAATCAGTTGGTAAAGGTGTCCGAGCAAATCTTAATTGACAGTATCTGGGTGAC
>CAZFSC010000067.1:0-5053 GCA_964521585.1 uncultured Limnohabitans sp. | reverse complement strand
TTTGACGGAATAGTCAGAATCAAATCCTATGACCGTTATGGATACGGTTACTATGTAGTTATTAGGCATAAAAATGGATTGGAAACACTCTATGGCCATTTATCCAAACAACTCGTCGAAGTCGGACAGGAAGTCAAGGCAGGTGACCTGATCGGAAAGGGGGGAAGTACCGGTAGAAGTACTGGTCCACATTTGCATTACGAATTGAGGTATAAAGGCCTGGCATTTGATCCGCAGCGAGTCTATGATTTTTCTGCACCAGCCATTTCTGGCCCCAATTTTACCATCAGCCCCGAACTCTTTTCGCATGTCGCCAAGGTTTCTTCCAGCGCATATCACAAGGTTAGAAAAGGGGAGAATTTGGGTTCAATCGCCCGTAAATACGGTGTTTCTGTCAGTTCAATTACTAAATTAAATGGGATTTCGTCCAGATCGATACTTCGGGTTGGACAGAATCTTAGAATCCGATAACCCTTAGCAAATGAATAAGCTTGATATTTTGGTTTTTGCAGCTCATCCGGACGATGCGGAGTTGGGTTGTTCAGGCACAATAGCCGCTCACATTGCAGCAGGCAAAAAAGTGGGAATCGTAGATTTGACCCAAGGCGAACGAGGCACGAGAGGTACACCCGAGATCAGGCTACAGGAGTCAGAAGAAGCTTCCCGGATTTTAAAGCTTTCAGCACGGGAAAATTTAGGCTTTCGGGACGTGTTTTTCAAGAATGACGAGGAACATCAGTTGAGAATGATTGAAATGATCCGGAAATACCAGCCGGAGATCGTCTTAGCCAATGCGATCACTGATCGGCATCCTGATCATGAAAAAGGAGCCAGACTCGCCTCTGTATCCTGTTTTATGAGCGGTTTGACTAAAATAGAAACAAGGTTGGGAGGAGAGAAGCAAGCTCATTGGAGACCCAAGGCAGTTTATCATTTTATACAAAACAACTACATCGAACCTGATTTTGTGGTTGACATCACGCCTTATTGGGAAACCAAAATTCAAAGCATCAAAGCTTTCAAATCCCAATTCTTCAATCCGGATAGTGAAGAGCCAGAATCATTCATTTCCGATCCGGAATTTCTTCCTTTCATCGAATCAAGAGCAAGGGAATACGGCCACAAAATTCAGGTAAAATATGGAGAAGGATTTACTGTAGAGCGGATTCCAGGGGTAAAAAATCTTTTTGACCTGATTTGATCAGGGAGCCAATCTAAACAGCTGCCAACCCTGTTCGGACTTTTCATAGACAATACGATCATGAAGTCTGCTCGGTCTGCCTTGCCAAAATTCCACTTTGACAGGAGTCAATCGATAGCCACCCCAATGTGGTGGACGTCTCATTGCTTTGTGCTCAAATTCCTCCTCGACTTGCGACTGCATTTGATCCAAAGCCTCTCTGGAGTTGATTTTTTTGCTTTGAGGAGAGGTCCAGGCACCGATTTGTGAACCTAAGGGTCTGGAGAAAAAATAGGCATCGGACTCAGTTTCCGAGATTTTCTCAATTGTTCCCTGAATTCTCACCTGACGTTCCAATTCCGCCCAGAAAAATGTCAATGCAGCTTTTGGGGAGTTCTCTAATTCCTTTCCTTTCTCACTTTCATAATTTGTAAAAAACACAAAACCGGAATCCAGCTCCTTTAATAGGACAATTCTACCATTGGGAAACCCGTCCAAACCTAAAGTGGACAAAGTCATTGCATTCACCTCCAGGGCTTCGGATTTGATTGCTTCTTGAAGCCAAATGTGAAATTGATCAAATGGATTATCTCTTACCTCACTGAATTCTAGGGTTTTAAGGGAGTACTCTTTACGTATCGAGGAGATATTCATTGATTCGGCTTAATTGATAAAACTTTGAGATAAAATTACCACTGCCATTGGATTTATAAAATTATGATTTATATTTTCCTATAATCCTTTTTATATAAATGTATGAACCACCTAGCCGGAGAAAAACCGAAAGCTGGAAATCTTTTAATTTCTGAACCATTCTTACAGGATGAAAATTTTGTGAGATCTGTAATTCTGCTTTGTGAGCATAATGAAGAAGGAAGTTTTGGTCTAGTCATCAATAAGCCTTCTATTCTCAGGCTGGGTGAACTGGTCGAAGAACTCGAATTTTTGGATAAGGAAGTGTATGTAGGTGGACCTGTAGAACAAAATACCCTGCATTTTATTTATTTCGGCGAAAAACAACTGGAAGGAAGCCTTTGCCTCGGTGGAGATCTTTGGTGGGGGGGAGATTTTGATTCGTTACTTGAAAAGCTGAAAATCGGATTGATTGAACCTGAAAACATCCGGTTTTTTCTTGGATACAGTGGCTGGGGTTCGGGTCAATTGTTAGACGAGCTGAGTGAAGATACCTGGATTGTTTGCCAGGAAAAATTAATCTTGGATAACTTGGATTTGACGCCTGAGGAACTCTGGAGATACCTTCTCAAAAACATGGGCGGCGAGTTTAAGGTAATTGCAAATTATCCTTTGGACCCAAGGTTAAATTAGGCAAAATGCCTAATTTTACCCATATTGCCTCGAAATAGTACCGTTTTTATGACTGAGAAAAGTAACGAATTGTCCGAAAATGACAAGGTGACCCATAGCCCTGATACTTCAGCGGAAAAGGGTAAAGAAAATCAAGACGCTCCAAATGTTGCAGACGAGAAATCTCTGGACGCGGATACCGCTGAGAAATCCGGTGATCAGGTAAATCCATCCGGGACTGACGACTCTGCGGAAAAGGTAGATCCTGAAGTGCATGAGCTTGTGGAAGAAGTTCTGGAAGAACAAACCACAAAAGAGGTGATCGAAGAATCTTCAGAAGAAGAAGCCAAATCCGAAACCCAGGCAGAAAATGCCGTTGAAGAGGATTCCAAAGATGATGATTCGGAAGACAATGAGGAGCACGAGGAGCATCATGAAGACGATACAGACCTTTCTACATTATCTAAAGCGGAACTTCTTGCCTTGCTGAAAACAAAAGTTAAAGGCGATCATATTTTTAGAATGGACAAAATCGTCCATGAAATCAAATCCGCCTTTGATGAGATCACAAACAAAGAAAAGGCAGAAGCGCTGGATAATTTCAAAGCTGAAGGCGGTACGGAAGATGATTTTGATTTCAGACCAAGCGATGAGGAACGGGAATTCAATACCTATTATTACGAATTCAAAAAACAGCTAGGCAACCTCCGAAAAGAAGCAGAAAAGCAGAAGGAAGCGAACTTCAATGCCAAAACAGAATTGTTGAACAAGCTAAGAGATTTGGTGGACGGAGAAGAAACTACCCTCAGTATCTCTACAATCAAAGAAATTCAGGAAAAATGGAAGTCGATTGGGCAAGTTCCTACTGCTCAGAATCGAAACCTTTGGGCAAGTTACAACGCCTTGATGGATCGCTTTTACGACAATAGAAGCATCTATTTTGAATTGAAAGAGCTCGATCGCAAAAAGAATCTGGAAAGCAAAAATGAATTGGTGGAAAAGGCAGAAGCCTTGAAAGAAGTAAAAGACCTGAAGGATGCGATCAAGATATTAAATGAATTGCATGAAGAGTTTAAGCACATAGGACCTGTTCCCAGAGAAGATCAAGAGGCCCTGTGGCAGCGATTCAAGGCTGCTTCGGATGCGGTCTATGACCGTAGAAAGGATTTCTATGAAGGCCAAAAAGAGGTTTTTAAAAAGAATCAGGAAGAAAAAGAAGCACTGATCGAAAAATTAAAAGGCTTTGCTGAGTTCAAGGCTGACCGCATCAGAGACTGGAATACCAAAACGAAAGAGATTCTTGAAATCCAGAAGACTTGGGAAAAAATAGGACCGGTTACCCGAGAGTCCGGAAGGGAAATCAACAAGTCATTCTGGGCGCAGTTTAAGCAGTTTTTTCATAATAAAAATCTGTTCTTTAAAGAACTGGATGAAATCAGAGCAAGTAATCAGGGAAAAGCAGAGGATCTGATCACCAAGGCGAATGAGTTGGCAGAAAGCACTGACTGGCAAAACACGGCGAATGCCTTGGTTAAGCTGCAGCAGGAGTGGAAGAAATTAGGTCCAACGCCGGAGAAAAATAGAGATGCGCTTTACAAGCGGTTCAAAAAGGCTTGTGATACTTTCTTCGACAATAGAAGAAATGCGAACCAAAAGTCAACTGCAGAATTTGATGAGAACCTGACCAAAAAGAAGGCAGTTTGTCAAAAAATCATTGCGGCGGCTTCTGAATCACCAAGTGAGGAGAACTTGACCGAACTGATCAGTGAATTCAATGAAATCGGTTTTGTTCCACGCAAGAGCATGAAAGAGATTCAGGCTGAGTTCAAAGCAGCGGTAGATACCTATTTGGAAAAGCTTGGATCAGAAGGTGAGGACCGGGAAGACTTCCTTTTCCGTCTCAATCTGAACCGTATTCAATCTGATCCGAATGCCAATAAGACGCTCAATAAAAAAGAGCACGGCATCCGCAAGCAGATTTCTGAAATGGAAAACAACATTACCCTTTGGAAGAACAATCTGGAGTTCTTTGCAGCCTCCAAAACTGCCGATAAATTGAAGGATCAGTTTGAGCTGAAAATTCAAAAAGCAGAGGAGGAAGTGGAAAAATTAAGGAAGAAACTCAATATTCTGAAAGAGTTTTAAATTTTTCTCTCTCAGAATAAGAGACATAGGATAAATCTTTTCTGATGGCTTGGAGTGAATCGGGTGAAGGCCTATATTTGCATCACCATAACGGAAAAAGCCTCTTTAGCTCAGCTGGTAGAGCAACTGACTTGTAATCAGTAGGTCGCTGGTTCGATCCCGGCAAGGGGCTCAAAAAGGGAAACAGAAATGTTTCCCTTTTTGCATTTATAGAGGATATTAATTCGTTTCGCTTTTTGTTTTTTAAACTTTTTTGGATCAGTCTGAAAAACTTGGGGGGTTGAGTGAATGGATTTTATTTGTTGAAAAAGTATCCTACAAGAGAAGGATCCGGGAAATTCACCGAAAGATTTGTTTTTCATTATTTTTTATTAGCTTAGGTGACTTTTAAGCGAAGAATGAAAACAACTTTTACTCCAAGCG
>CAZFSC010000066.1:0-18284 GCA_964521585.1 uncultured Limnohabitans sp. | reverse complement strand
AAAAAGATAATAATCAGCCCAAGTCGAGAGATTTGGGCTTTTTTCTTACTCAAAAAGGCAATTTCCCTAAATCCACATTTCCCCCGGAGAGGATTATTCCTACTTTTTTGTCTTTAAAACGCTCTTTGTTTGCCAGCAAGGCAGCAAGTGGAACTGCGCAGGATGGCTCTATGACAATTTTCATCCGCTCATAGATCAGGCGCATGGCAGCAATAATCTGAGGATCATCGGCCAGCAAAATAGCCGAAACATATTCCTTTATCAGTTCAAAATTCAATTTCCCGAGGGAGGTCAGCAATCCGTCAGCAATCGTTTTTGGATTTGTCTGAGGGATGATTTTCCCTTCCTGAAAGGAGCGATAGGCATCGTCTGCTCCGGAAGGTTCCGCCCCGATCACCTCAATCTCCGGATCCCAATAATGAGTAAGCAGGGCAGTGCCACCCAAAAGTCCCCCGCCGCCTACCGGAGCCATGATGATATCCAGATCATCCTGCTCCTCGTGAAACTCCAAGGCGCAGGTTGCCTGGCCTTCGATCACATCCATAAAATCATAAGGGGGAATAAAAGCCGCACCGGTACGCTTCACTACTTCATCCAGAGTAGTTTCACGTGCCTTTAGGTTAGGTTCACACTCGATGATCTCCCCGCCATAGCCTTTTACCGCTTTCTTCTTGATCTCAGGGGCATTGGAGGGCATTACGATATAAGATGGAATTCCTGCTTCTCTCGCAGCACGGGCAAGCGCAGCGGCATGATTCCCGCTGCTATGGGTAGCTACCCCTTTTTCCTTTTGCTCGTCGGTCAGTTTCATCACCGCATTGGCAGCCCCTCGGGCTTTGAATGCGCCAACTTTCTGAAAGTTTTCACATTTGAAAAAAATCTCGCATCCGGCCATTTCGTTGATCGCGGAGGAGGTCAGAATCGGTGTCCGATGAATAAAAGATTTGATTCTTACCGCAGCAAATCGGATGTCATTCAGGGAGGGGAATTGGGTGTTTTCCATACCGAAAATTAGGGAATTCTTTTTTGTTCCTAAAGAATTGTATGCTTCGAGCAGTTTAAAATTTCATCAAAGCGTCAATGGTTTGCCATATTTTTCAAATCTTCGGGGATGAATTGGAAAGCACAGGATTTTTACCCGGTGATGGGTACCCCTTTGACGGCTGCGAATACTATAAAATTGGATTTCAGTCCGGCTAATCTGGAGCTGGAAGCAGTGGACTTGGCCCAGACCCCGGTTTTTGACCGGTATGTTTTTGATCAGCTGGCCAAGGCGGAAAAGTCTTTTGGTATAGGCGGTTACTTAGAAAATCGGGCTATTTATAGAAGAAGTGGACATTTTGCAGTGCAAGATGCGGACTTTCGGGATGTTCATCTTGGAATTGACATTTGGGCTCAGGCAGGCTCTCCAGTGTTTGCCCCCGTGGACGGGATGATTTATTCCCTGCAGGACAACCCGGGCTTCGGGAATTACGGACCCACCATTATCTTAACCCATGAGCTGAATGGGAAAACGCTTTTTTCCCTTTACGGGCATTTGACCTTGACGGATTTGTCCCTACACCAAGTGGGAGAATCTATTAAAGCCGGGGATCTTATCGGTCATTTGGGGCCTTTTCCTGAAAATGGTGACTGGCCACCCCATTTACATTTCCAGCTGATGTGGGACATGGAAGGAAATACCGGCGATTATCCGGGAGTCTGTTCCAAACGTGACAGGGATAATTATGCCGCAAACTGTCCTGACCCGAATTTGATTTTGAATTGTGAAGTGCTGGATTAAGTATTTGCCAGCGTGATCAGGCGCAAACCCTCCAAGGTCAGATTGCGATCAACTTCATCAAATATTTTCTCCAAGGGTGTTAAAACTGCTGAAAGCCCACCCGTGGCGATCACGGTGAATTTCTGGTTTAGCTCTGCTTCGATAGTCTCGATCATCCCTTTGATCAGGCTGCTGTAGCCGTAAAAAATCCCTGCCTGTATGGCGTGAATGGTGTTTTTTCCGATAGCTGATGCAGGCACTTTGAGTTCTACCTCTGGAAGTTTGGAGGTATTTGCAAAAAGGGACTTGATGGCAGTTTTGATGCCGGGGACGATGTTTACGCCCAAGACTTCGCCTTTTTCATTCACTACAGTGAAGGTAAGTGCCGTCCCGAAATCGACGATGATCACCGGTTTTTGAATTCTTGAAAATGCCGCCATGACATTACACATCAGGTCTGTCCCCATTTCCTGAGGGCGGTTGGTTTTTATGGGTAATTTAGAATAGCTCTTTGCGGAAATGAGATAGGGGGTTTTGCCCAGAAAATTCACGCAAAATTCCAGAATGGACTTGTTGATTTCCGGGACTACCGAACTGAGTCCGATCTGGGCGATATCCGGTGGACCAATGCCATGCTCCAGAAAATACAAGGGTACTTTTCTGCTGAGCTGGGTGCCTAGCGTGTCAAAATTGGTTTCTATACGGAATTGATTTTTCCATCGATTTTCCTTTTTGTCAAAAAGTGCAAATACAACATTTGAATTACCTGCGTCAATCGCTAAAAACATATTCCCTGGTTTTGGCTAAATTTAGCCTTTCATTCAAAGAAAATCCAAACTTTCAATTTAAACTCCCACCAAATGTTTTCAATCCGACTTGGTAAAAAAACTGACCTACCCCGAGTTTTAGAATTAATCCACGAATTGGCACTGTACGAGAAAGCGCCGGAACAAGTCACCAATACCTTAGAGATGATGGAACGAGACGGTTTTGGTCCCAATCCAGTTTATGGTTTGTTTGTCTGCGAAAAGACAGAAACAGAGGAGATTATCGGCATGGCAATTTATTATTACCGGTACTCGACTTGGAAGGGGAAGAGAATCTACCTTGAAGATCTGATTGTCACCGAATCAGAACGCGGGCAGGGAGCAGGCAAGTTACTGTTTGACCGGATAATGAAAAAAGGACTTGAAGAAGGCTGCACCGGCATGATGTGGCAAGTGCTGGACTGGAACGAGCCGGCCATCAACTTTTATAAAAAATACTACAAGGCAAGTTTGGAAGCTGGATGGCTCAATGCCCACCTGCAGGATTATGAGATCAAAGAGATCTTGGGTTAAACAAATAAAATTGCGCTCTCTTCAAGCTTGAGTTTTAAGGATAAAAAATCAGGAACAACATGATCGGATCCTTCTAAATCGCCCAAGTTAGAAGGGCTGATTTACTTAGAATTGAAAAGCTACAGTTGTTGCAAGGTCATTTTCGGTTATAATAGCATTAAAAAAGCCTGGTTTTCACCAGGCTTTTTATCAAATAAAATGCATCTGTTTATTAGAAGTTGGCTCCAATATCTCCTTGAGCAACTATTGTGGCTAAATCATCAGTGCTTAAATGTACATTTACATATCCATCTATAAGTAGGATATCTTCATAGCCAATTTCAGTGCCATTATCTAAAGCTCTCACGCCGCTTCGACTAATACCGGTGGCTCCGTTTACGGGATTGAAAGTGTAAATAATATCTCCTCCTTCAGCTGCGCTGTTTTCATGAATATGGGCGGGATGACTTCCATCATCTGGAGTTCCTTCCAGTGAAATAGTTGCCAGCGCAAATCCGTTCAATCGTTCTGCGAAGGTAACATTACCTGAAATTCCCGGAACATCTCTCGTCATTAGCGGATATGTAATCGAAACGCCTGTCAGTTCATTGGAACCAATATCTCCCTGAGCCACGATGGTTCCCAATTCATCCGCACTGAGATGTACATTGACATAACCATCTACAGCCAAGATATCTGCAAAGCCAAATGGGGTATCGTCGTCTAATGCTCTTACGCCAGTTTGACTTATTCCAGTTTCGCCGTCTACAGGATTGAAGGTAAAAATTATATCACCGCCGATAGCCGCGGAGTTTGCATGGATGTGTGCAGGATGTGTTCCATCTTCAGGAGTATTTTCCAAATCAATAGTTGCCAAAGCAAAACCATTCAATCTTTCTGCGAAGATAATCTCACCTGAAATGCCGGGAACATCACGTTCGTCCAAAACATAGGTTTTCACTACTCCTGTTAATTCATTTGAACCTATGTCACCCTGAGCAACAATAGTAGCTAAATCTGATGCGCTTAAATGGACATTAATATAACCATCGAAACCTAATAACTGATTATAAGAAATGGGGGCTTCCGCATCAGTTTCGGAAACGATTGTCACACTTCTTCCTGTAGCTCCATCTACCGGATCAAGTGATATGGCAATATCTCCACCTATCGCAGCAGAATTGAAATGAATATGAGCTGGATGCTCGCCATTTGCCGGAGTTCCTGAAAGTGTTAATGTGACTTTCGTATTTCCATCGATTGTTTCTTCAAATAGAGCAACACCTTGGATACCTGAATCATCAACTTCATTCAAATCATAAGATTTGCTAAGCCCGGTTAATTCCACCTCGTCATCTATCAGGTCGGGCGTTTCATCATCTTGACAGGCTGAAAACAGAATGGTCGTTAAAAGAATAAATGAAGCTCTGAAAAATAGCTTCTTAAAATATTGATTTTTCATTTTACTTATATTTAAATTAATTAATTGGATTAAAGCATATATTAGCATAACATAACATATGTTGATATGTTTGCACGAATTCCAATTTCATACCTCCAAACGAAAAAAATATCCCAAAAAATTAAAGGATTCTCTCACCTTTTGGATGTCATTAAATCTTTGATTAGTCGACCAACCCTACTCAACCTAACTTTGGAATAGAATATTTTGACATGGCGGGTATTAGAGGTAAGCTTCAAAATTTATCAAAAAAAAAGACCAGTCTGAACTGGTCTTTTTGCTTTAAAGAAATTTCTGATTTAGGATTTCACAGAATAGTTTGGAGCTTCCCGGGTGACGCTCACGTCGTGAGGATGGGATTCTTTGACACCGGCAGCAGTGATTTTGACGAATTTCCCATTTTGCTGAAGATCTTCAATGGTCTTTGTACCGCAATAACCCATACCTGCCTGTAATCCGCCGACTAATTGATAGAGTACTTCAGCTACCAAACCCTTGTAAGGAACCCTGCCTACAATGCCTTCCGGTACCAGTTTTTTGATATTGTCTTCTGCATCCTGAAAATAACGGTCTTTGGAACCCGATTCCATCGCTTCCAGTGAGCCCATTCCCCGGTAGGATTTGAATTTTCTACCTTCGAAGATGATCATTTCTCCAGGAGCTTCTTCCGTACCTGCGAGTAGGGATCCGATCATGATCGAGCTTCCCCCTGCAGCGATGGCTTTGACCAAATCACCGGAATAACGGATACCCCCATCTGCAATTACAGGTACACCTCGGCCTTTTAAAGCTTCAGCGCATTCGAATACTGCCGAAAGCTGCGGTACGCCGACCCCGGCAATGATTCGGGTAGTACAGATCGATCCCGGGCCTACGCCGACTTTCACGGCATCTGCTCCTGCGTCTGCCAATGCGATAGCCGCTTCGGGAGTAGCGATATTTCCTACGATTACTTCCAGGTCAGGGAAAGCATCTTTGATCTTGCGGCAGGTTTCGATGACTCCTTTAGAATGTCCATGAGCTGTATCAATGGAAACTACATCTACGCCTGCATTTTTCAGTGCTTCTACACGGGAGACAATATCGGCTGTCACGCCGACTGCTGCGCCCACCCGCAATCTTCCGTATTCATCCTTGCAGGCATGCGGCTTATCTTTCCGCTTCAGAATATCTTTATAGGTAATCAGCCCTGAAAGCTTGAACTCATCATCCACGATCGGAAGTTTCTCGATCTTATACTCTTGTAGGATTTCCTCTGCTTCTTCCAATGAAACTCCGGATTTGGCGGTAATCAGATTGTCAGTGGTCATGATTTCGCGGATCGGTCGATTCTGATCCTTGATGAATCTCAGATCCCGGTTGGTAATGATACCTTTGAGGACTTTTTGCGCATCTACTACCGGAATGCCTCCAATCGAGTATTCCCGCATGATGGTCTCTGCATCTCTTACTATCGCATCAATATGAAGTGTGATGGGATCCAAGATCATCCCTGCCTGTGAGCGCTTCACCTTCCGTACCTGAGCGGCCTGCTGATCAATGGACATATTCTTATGAATAAATCCAAGACCACCTTCCAGTGCGATCGCAATAGCTAATTCGGCTTCAGTCACCGTATCCATCGCCGCGGATACCAGCGGAATGTTTAATCTGATTTTTTTGGTGAGTTGGGTGGAGGTTTTCGTGTCTCTGGGAAGGACTTCTGAATAACCTGGGACTAGAAGCACGTCGTCGTAGGTGAGGGCTTCGTAGAGGAACTTATCGGAGTTTCGATTCATGGCAAATATTGGTTATAGGTAACCCTATTTGCCCGTCAAAGTTAAACACAAAAACCAAAGCAGTAGCAGTGACTTCGGATATTTATTTCGAAATCTATAAAAAACTGGGTGAAAATCAGGGAAAAAGATTGCCGATCGGGCCAAAAATACTTTTTCCCTGAAGTGCCAACCAAAATGTAGCTGAAGAAATAAGAAAGTAAACCCAGGCAAATAAGAACATCTTTCCCGGAGCATTTCTAAAAAAATACCAGCCAGCGAGTGCGAATACCTGGAGCGCATGCAGGCCCACGAAATGAAATATCCGTAAATCTCCGTAGGCTTTGGCCCAACCCAAAAAGAAGATTCCTTCCTGTCCGTCCGGTGCTCCTACGGTGTGGCTAAGATTTGCAGCCATAAGATAGCCCTCATAACCTCCGATTAAAAACAAAATCAATCCCAGTTGAATCCCGAGTTGATAGCCTTTCGGCAGGTGATTTACTTTTGAGAAAAGAATCAGGAGGTAGATGAAAAACAGAGAATTGATAAAAATCAGGATTCCCATGATTCCGAAAATACTGCCATCGATCGGAGAGGAAATATTGAAATGGGATCCGGTTCCACGAATCGATTGTAACGTAATGAGAATCAACTCCAGACTCAGCATCAAAAATATTCCCCAGGAGATGAATTTCACGGATTTTCTTTGGGGCAGATCCTCCATAATCCAGGCTATAGTCCAAAAAAGAACCGTTATGGATATGAAGAACTTAGCAGGCTTATTCCAGATGCTGACGCCGAATAATTCCCTGGTATCGAATACTGGCAGGATTGCCAAAATCAGAAATATTGCGAGGTAGATTAATCCCGCATCAGCCAATAGGCGATTTCGTCGCCTGAGTTCATGGTACCAATTCCGGATCATAAGGATGCTGCGGATATTTTTTTAAATGTGCCACCCGGATCAAAATATAGATCAAAAGTCCGGTAGGCCCCAGTAGAAAGGTAAATACCAGGCAGGGAAGCAAAATCCATCGGTTGATTCCCCGCCGATCTCCATCATGACAAATCCACATTCCGGTAAAAAGGTCGAATACCAGATAATGAATCCAGCCCGCTAAAACTGACTCGTCATTTCCGAAGAGCAGTTTTACATTGGCAAGTGTATCAAAGCCCCCAGGCGTGTCTGAACCGATTCCTTTCAGGATAAAAAACAGGTAAAGACAAGCCATCAGTACAGACACGACCGAAAAAAGGAAGGTATATACCCAGCGCTTTTGGTAAAGTACAAACAAAAGAATCCAACTTAAAAAAGCAGCTGAATTAGCTATAGAAAAAATAATTTCCAGATCCATTTCAAAATGAGTTAAGCCTTAAAGTTAAGAATATCATTTTGTAAATCAGACCATTAGAAATCACTTTTTCTTCTGAAGTCTTGCAATGTAAAATCCGTCAAATCCACTTTCTTGAGCCAGCACTTTCTGATCTTCGATCAGCTCAAAATCTTGCCCTGCTTCTGAGGCCAGGAATTTCGCCACTTGGTCCTGATTTTCCGAAGGAAGAATGCTGCAGGTGGCATAGACCATTTGACCTCCCGGCTTGACCATGGTATGATAGGACTGCAAAATCTCCTGTTGTTTCTCCCGTACTTTTTCGATCGACTCTTCGCTAAGTTTCCATTTGGTATCCGGATTTCGACGAAGTACACCCAGACCGGAGCATGGTACATCCAGGAGCAATCGATCGGCGGACTCCTTTAGTCTTTTGATGGTTTTGGAGCCTTCGATGACTTTGCGCTCTATGATAGATACCCCATCCCTTCTCGCTCGGAGCTTGGTTTGTTGCAGTTTCCATTCTTCCACATCCATGGAAAGAATTTTTCCTTTATTATCCATCAAAGCAGCCAAATGAAGGGATTTTCCTCCGGCACCCGCACAGGCATCAATCACCCGCATTCCTGGTTCCACTGCAAGAGCAGCCGCCACCAGCTGGGAGGATGCATCCTGAACTTCAAATAATCCTTCCTTGAAAGCCGCATTCCGGAATACGTTGGTTCGCTCGTCCAGAATCAAGGCATCCGGATAGCCTTTGATGATATGGGTAGAGATTCCGTCTTCAGCCAGTCGGTTTTTGAGCCGTTCCCGGGTGATTTTTAAGGTATTTACCCGCAAGACTACCTGGGCCTCCTGATTCAGGGCGTGGATTTCAGCTTCCCATTTATCCCCGAGTTCCTTCTGTCCCAATTCGAAAAGCCAATCCGGCACAGATTCGAGTTTGGCGGGATCATCCAGCTTTTCGTATTTTTCTTTGAGTTTGTCAGGATTGATTCGCTGAAACTCTTCCCATGGCGGAAGTGAATGCCCCTGCATCAACCAATAGGTACCGAAGAGATCATAGTAATCCTTAGATGGGCTGAGGTAATTGATCAATCTCCACCAGCGTACCATCTCATAAGTGGTTTCGGCGATAAAGGACCGGTCTCTCGCTCCCCATTTTGGATTGGATTTGAGCGTACGCTCGATCACTTTGTCGGCATATTGGCCTTCTTCAAAAATCGCTTTTAATGCAGTATGGACTCCCCGGATGGTATTGTTGTGTAGCTTCATGGAAATTAAATTCTCCACAAAGGTAGTTTTTCTTTCCGAGTACTTGAATTGGAAGTTTTAAATCAGCTGCTTGGATCCGGATAGAATCTATGGAGAACCATGTCTTTTGGTACCTTTTGATCAGGTATCATTGCAGGCTATTTCCTTGCGTGGGTATAATTTTTTACTTTTAATCCATGAGTCAGAAAAAATGTCCTCATTGTGGTCGTTGGTCCGAATGGAACCAAAATCTCACTGACCGTTGTGAATACTGTGGTAAGCCCCTTGCTCAGGAAGCGCTCGACCGGGCTCAGAAGAGGGCAGAAGAGAAATCCCAAAGTGAGAAGGATTGGATGTTTTACATCCATCCGGATGATTCCGATTTGCTTATCTTTTTCAAAAAAGCGGGAAACTTGTTTTATACTGTCTTCATGGCTATCATTTCCTTTATCATGTGGTTAATTGCGATACTTCCGGGATGATTTCAGTACTCAGACAGCCACTTTTTATTTTAGCATCAATCGCATTCTGGATCAATCAGTTTCTGGAGAGGGTGTTGAATGTGTTTATTCCCGTCTACCACAGTTATGGAGATGATTTGATGGCTATGCCGGTGGTTTTTGGATTGTGCCTGCAAATCATGCGCTGGATCCATCCACTGAAAAACCGTCTGACCTTCACCAGATCACAGATTTTGGTTGGATTGACTTATTTTGCGCTGGTTTTCGAGGGAGTACTCCCTTTGCTTTCCGAGCGCTATACGGCCGACCTTCTCGATGTATTATGCTATGTGATGGGTAGTGTGGCTTTCTATTATTTTATGAATCATCCGATTAAAACCCAATCCCCCTTCCCGGCAGCCCATGATCCAATCGATTGATTTACATCGGCAGCTGTCGGAAGGCCTAAGCGAATTGTATGACATCCAAGAAGCCGAAAATCTGGCGCTTTGGCTGATGGAGGAATATTTGGAACTTTCACGGCGGGAGATTTTTGACAGTCGACCGGTCCACCGGATTCCTGAGGCACTGTGGCAGGCATGGGAAGAACTGAAAACCGGAAAGCCCATTCAGTATGTCCTTGGGAAAGCTCCTTTTTATGGTCGTACTTTCTTGGTGGATTCCAATACTTTAATTCCCAGAAATGAAACCGAAGAACTGGTTCACCTGATCATTAAAGAAAATAAAGAGGCGGGTCTGAAAATCCTGGATGTGGGCACTGGTTCGGGTTGTATTCCCATTTCACTTGCATTGGAGATGCGAGATGCGGAGGTTTTTGGGCTGGATATCTCATTGAAGGCTCTGGAAGTGGCAGAAAAAAATGCCGCTGAACTTCATGCAAAAGTTCTTTTTTTTCAACAGGATATCTTGGCGGATCTTCCCGCAGTGAATGATCTGGATATTTTGGTCAGTAATCCGCCCTACATTCCGGATCAGCAAAAATCAGAAATGCATTCCAATGTATTGGACTTTGAACCTGGCTTGGCCTTATTTGTACCGGATCAGGATCCCTTGCTGTTTTATAGGAACATCGCAGAGAAAGGCAAAAAAATGCTTAAACCTCTAGGAAAACTTTACTTTGAGATTCACGAGGACTTCGGTAAGGAGGTGGTGTCACTGCTAAAAGAAAAAGGGTATTCCGAAATTAGACTTTTGAAAGACTTGAATGGGAAAAACCGGATGGTGGTGGCTCGAATTTGATCAGGAAATCTGCTCTCCGATCCAGAAAATGTTGGGGGCCTTGATCTCAGTGATTCCTTCAGGGACCTCAATTGTTGTGGCATATTTGATCGGAAGAATCATTTCTCCTTCTGAATTTTTGATTTGAATTGGCATTTCTTCTCTTCCATGAATATGAATGCTGCTTTCGGCAAACCATTTTTTGAATACACCTGATTTGACAGGGTAGTATTTCCAATTTCCATCCACCAGGCTCAGGTTCATCATTAAAAGTTGCCGTTCCAGCTTTTCAGCCATTAGATGGGAAATACCGATCAGATTTACCGCCTCGTGCTTGCTTGCCAAAAGGTAGTTGAGTCCTTTTTCAAGATAATCCCCATTTTCTACTGTCAAAAATTTAACCGGATACTGCGATTCCAGGAGTTGGGTATTCTTTTCCTGAAAATCTGCCGAGGCTAGAATTACGTCGATTTTGATACCCCAGCTGAGGACTTGATCGAGTGCTTTTTCACTGACCAGAATGGTAGGAGCCCACTCGAGTAAGCCGGCAATGGTCTCATAAGAAATACCTGCCGGATCAAGGAAAAAGAGGGCAGGCTCCTGTTGCTCTTTGACAAAATGATGGGAAGACATCAGCTCCAGATTTTTTTGTAAAAATTCAGGGCATTCTCATGAGCCAGGCCCCTGAGTTGGTTTTCTTTCAGTTCGTTTTCCAAACGTTCTAAAATGGAAGGATATTTTCCGGCATTTTCTGCCAAGGGAAAATAAAACGGATTTCTGCTCTGGTCAACAAAGTTTTTTGTGTAAAAAAAGTCTGCCCCAAAGCAGATGTTCTTTTCAGCGCCGATTTCAAACCCATGCAGAATATGATCGAACAGGCGCCCTGGAACATCATTGTCCAGGAATGCCCGGAGAAAATTGATTCCGATGATCCCATCCCGATGAATAATTTCCTTTGCAAACTCATCGGTAAGATTCCGGCGGTGATTCCAGATACTTCGAAAGTTAGAATGGCTGGCAATGACTGGGATATCCAGTTCTTGGCCGTCAATATACTTTAGGATTTCTTCTGCCAGGCGATCTGAGGTATGAGATAGATCGATGGGAATTTTTTTGCCGGCCATATAGTCCATGAGTTTTTTACCGTCATCCTTCAGTCCGATACCTTCACTGTAATTGCCTCCCCCAAATCGGTTTTCGGTATGATGAGTCAAACTGATATAGGCCAATCTTCCTACCTCCGAAATAATGCTTTCAAACTGGGCATAGATTTCAGGCCAAGTGGCTGTTTCATTTCCTATTCCGGCTGCATTCTCAATAGCCGCCACAACTCCCACCTGATTCTGTTTT
This sequence comes from uncultured Limnohabitans sp., assembly GCA_964521585.1. Classification (GTDB taxonomy): domain Bacteria; phylum Bacteroidota; class Bacteroidia; order Cytophagales; family Cyclobacteriaceae; genus Algoriphagus. Next base: position 6,373 of record CAZFSC010000066.1, on the reverse strand, counting down.
TCCCAATTGTTGAAGAAGTCAGGGTCTGCAAAAGCGAGGTCGACAGGATTTTCCCGGAGCAGCTTGGCAAAAATGCCTGCTTGCTGACTGGCCGCCTTCATGCTTTCCGGTTTTACATCGGTATAGATTGCAAGGACCTGAGTACGAACTCCCCCTTTGATCAACCAGGGAATGGCACAGCCGATCTCGTCTTTGGAGAAAGCATTTGCCTCCGGCACATGACAGAGGTAAGACAACAAGTCGCAATGCATATCAAAAATTGGGTAGTTCATAGATTTGGGGTTTTAGACAAATTAAACCAAAAAACGAGTGTTTTTTAATACTTTTAGCTTTGATTCGAAGCTTACTGTATTAGAAAATAACCTTATTTATGGCAATTGCAAGACCTTTTAATTTTAAAAAGTGGATTGAGGAAAACCGTCATTTGCTCAAACCTCCTGTCGGGAATCAACAGGTTTATAAAGGAAATGAGGACTTTATCGTGATGGTGGTAGGTGGTCCGAATAGCAGAAAAGATTACCATTATGATGAAGGTGAGGAGTTTTTCTATCAATTGGAAGGCGATATCACCCTGAAAATCATCGAGGATGGTAAGCCCAAGGATATTGAAATCAAAGAAGGAGAAATATTCTTATTGCCCGCCAGAGTACCACATTCTCCTCGTAGACCGGCAAACACGGTAGGCTTGGTAATCGAGCGGTACAGAAGACCCGGCGAAAAGGATGGATTCATCTGGCATTGCGAAAACTGTGGCGAAAAACTCTATGAAGAATATGTGGAGCTGACTGATATTGTCAGCCAACTACCGCCTATCATGGAGAGATTCTGGAATAATCCAGAACACCGTACCTGCTCAAACTGTGGGACAGTCATGGAGAAATGAAACTGATTTTGGCTGATTCGCCCTTTTTAAAGGGCGAGCGGGATTTTAAACTCGGCTAATTTTAAGAATTTTTCTCGGTGCGTAAGATTCTGAAGAATCCTGGAATTGAAATTTGAAAATCAGAAATACGGAGCCCGGAAAATACTTAGCAACAAAACACTTCTCATTCAGCTTTAATCCTTGTGAGCTACCTGATTGGAAGCTTCATCACTTCCCAAATTCAAACCCTCTCAAATAAATGAACTTTGAATATACTGAAGCCTTCGCCAACAAGATGGATCAAAATGATCCCCTGGAGAGCTTCCGCGAGCGTTTTTTCTTTCCCAGTATCAACGGCAAGCCCGCTATTTACTTTTGCGGCAATTCCCTTGGTCTGCAACCCAAATCAGTAAAAGCATACCTGAATAAAGAATTGTCCAACTGGGCCGAATTGGCGGTAGACGGACATTTTGAGGGAGAAGATGCCTGGATGTACGTGCGGCAAAAATCCAAACCTGCCCTGTCAGAAATCCTGGGCGCTCATACGCACGAGCTGGTGGCCATGAATAACCTGAGCGTAAATCTCCATTTATTGATGGTGTCTTTCTACAGACCGACGAAGGAGCGCTTCAAGATAATCATCGAAGCAGGTGCTTTTCCTTCTGATCAATACATGCTCGAGTCTCAGGTCAAGTTTCATGGACTGAACCCCGATGAAGTGATCGTGGAACTGAAGCCAAGAGAAGGGGCCCATACCCTCCAGACTGAGGATATTATTGCCACTATCCGTGAACACGGCGATTCGCTGGCCTTGGTAAATATGGCTGGTTTACAATATTATACCGGACAGCTTTTTGATATGAAAGCTATTACGGCTGCTGCCCATGAGGTGGGTGCATTGGCAGGGTTTGATCTGGCCCATGCAGCAGGGAATGCGCCCTTGCAGCTTCATGATTGGGGGGTGGATTTTGCGACTTGGTGCAGCTACAAATACCTGAATTCCGGTCCCGGTAATGTATCCGGAATCTATGTTCATGAGAAATATGCCGACAGACCGGATCTACCAAGGTTTGCGGGATGGTGGGGCCACGATGAAGAGCAGCGTTTTCGCATGGAGAAGGGTTTTATCCCGATGCATGGCGCAGACGGCTGGCAATTGGCCAATTCGAATATTCTGGCTTTGGCGGCACATCAAGCCTCATTGGACATCTTTCAAGAGGCAGGAATGGCCAATCTGAGATCCAAGAGTGAAAGACTTACCGGATTTTTAGAGTTTCTGATCCATCAAATCAGCAGTAATTCAGGAGTTTTGGAAATTATTACTCCTGAAAACCCGGCAGAGCGGGGTTGTCAGTTATCTTTGCTGATCCATCAAGGAGGGAAAGCCGTATTTGATGAATTTTATAAACATGGCGTGGTAGGAGACTGGCGAAATCCAAATGTGATTCGGCTTGCACCCACCCCGCTGTACAATAGCTTCTTAGATGTCTATAGGTTTGCTCAGGTTTTGGAACAATCCTTGGAGAAATTCGCTTAAAAGGAAGCATCCAAACCTATTGGAATGAAAAAAAACGAAATTACTATTCTCGGTGCCGGTTTGATCGGTTCCTTGATGGCCATATATCTGAGAAGACACGGACTGGAAGTATCTGTCTATGATAAGCGCCCAGACAAGCGGAAGAAACGCTACGACGAAGGTGGCAGATCGATCAACATGGCTCTCAGCCATCGTGGATGGAAAGCCCTGGAAGAAGTAGGTCTCAAAGAAAAAGTACTCCCTTTGGCTATCCCCATGTATGGAAGGAAAATCCACGATGAGCATGGAGGTACTTCTTTTATCCCTTATGGCAAGGCAAATCAGGCAATTTATTCGATCTCCAGAGGCAAATTCAACCAATTGCTGGCCGAAGAAGGTGAGCGATTGGGAGTGAAATTCAACTTTGAACATAAATGCCTTGATGTAGATTTCTCAAATCAGGAAATCACGTTCGAGACTGGGGAAGGCGAAATGAAAGTAGAGGCACCTGTAATCATCGGTGCAGATGGGGCCTATTCTGCACTGCGGTTGTCTATGCAGAAGCAGATTCGATTCAATTATAGACAGGAATACATTTCCCATGGCTATAAGGAGCTAACGATTCCAGCCACTGCAGCCGGTGAATTTGCAATGGACCCGAATGCCTTGCATATCTGGCCTAGAGGCAAGTTTATGCTGATCGCGTTGCCGAATCCCGATAAATCATTTACCTGTACCTTGTTTTTGCCTTTTGAGGGAAGCAAAGTATGCTTTGAAAAGATCAATGATGAGCAGGATCTGGAATCCGTTTTCAGAAACTACTTTGACGATGCCTATCAGTTGATGCCGGATCTGAAGTCGGAGTTTTTCAGAAATCCTACCTCGGCCTTGATCAATGTGGAGTGCTATCCATGGGTGAAGGGAAGAAGCATTCTTTTGGGAGATGCCTCGCATGCGATGGTACCTTTCTACGGTCAGGGTATGAATTGTGGATTCGAGGATTGCTCGATTCTGAATGGACTGATCGACAAATTGGGTACGACTGCCTGGGATTTGGTTTTCGAAAAATTTCAGAAAAAACGAAAGCCGGATACCGATGCGATCTGCCAGCTGGCTATGGAGAATTTTGTGGAAATGCGTGATGCGGTATCCGACCCGAAATTTATTATCCGAAAAAAGATCGAAGCCAAATTGTACGAATTATTTCCAAAGGAATGGATCCCACTTTATTCTATGGTTACTTTTACAGATATCCCTTATGCAGAAGCTTATGCTCAGGGCAAGCTGCAAGAACTGATCATGGATCGTGTGATGGCTGATCCATTAATCACGGAAAACTGGAACAAACTCGATTACGAGGATATCATCAACAAGATGGAAACATCCAAAGCGGTTTAACAACCGCTTTTTTTTGTCTATGCTCATTTGAAAAAAAAGGCTAAGCCTGAAAAAGCTTAGCCCATGGGAAATGAACCTATTTACCTAGAGAAGGGTCCGAAACTGTTTCAGGAATCTGGAATCATTCTCGGTGAATAATCGCAAATCTTTGATCTGATATTTCAGCATGGCGATTCGCTCGATGCCCATGCCGAAGGCAAATCCGGTGTATTTTTTAGAATCGATGCCACAGTTCTCCAACACATTGGGATCGACCATTCCGGAACCTCCGATTTCTACCCAGCCGCTTCCTTTGCAGACATTGCAGCCTTTGCCACCGCAGATCAGGCAGCTGATGTCAATCTCTGCGCTAGGCTCGGTGAAAGGGAAAAAGGAGGGACGGAACCGTACCTTGGTTTCTTTGCCGAACATTTCTTTGGCAAAATGATATAGGGTGTTTTTCAAATCTGCGAAACCTACATTTTCATCCACATAGAGTCCTTCCACCTGATGAAAAATACAATGGGCACGGGCTGAGATGGCTTCGTTGCGGTATACCCTGCCCGGAGAAAGCGTACGGATCGGAGGTTTTTGATTTTCCATCACCCTCACCTGTACCGAAGAGGTGTGCGTCCGCAGGGCGATATCAGGATTTTTTTCGATGAAAAATGTGTCCTGCATCTCACGGGCCGGATGATTTTCAGGGAAATTCAATGCAGTGAAATTATGCCAATCATCCTCGACTTCCGGACCTTCGGAAAGATTGAAACCGATGCGCTCAAAAATCTCAATGATCCGCTGCCGGGTAGCTGTCAGAGGATGGATCCCACCCATAGGAGCATTGGAAGGAGGCAAGGTCAGGTCGATTCCGGCAGATTTGGATTTTTTATTGGCCGCGTTGACCTTTTCGATCAGTTCCTGGAATTTCTCCTCAGCAAGTTGTTTGACACTGTTGACCAGTTGACCATAAGCCTTTTTTTCCTCATTCGGGATCTTCCCCATGGCAGCAAAGAGTTCGCCCACCACACTTTTCTTGGAGATAAACTCCATCCGATAAGCTTCCAGTTGATCGGGGTTGTTGGCGTCCGCCGCTGCGATGGCCGCTTTGATGGACTCTATTTTCTCTTGGTACATGGGGATATTTTTATTCGATGGACAAAGCTAAGGCTTTTGGGGTTTTTTGGAAAGGTACTCAGGGGGTAAAGTTGGAAGGTCATAAAGTTTCCTTGCTTCGCAATTCATCGTTCGCTAGTCTTCATTGAAAAATTGGAAGATTGAAAAATTTGAAAATTATGTCCCAAAGAGATTTCAGTTAATCTATAGATCTATATCCGATTTTATATCGAAGTGATACATGTACTAAAAACGGGGGGGGAACAATGAATTCTGGGCCACTTCGGTCTTCAGTCTCCCAACCACCAACCAATGGAAATGAAACTACTGTCAAGATTCAGGATAACCATAATTCAATGATTGAGGTACTAATAATATCATAAATCTCAAATCATATTTCTAATATTTTTTCCTTCCCTTAAATCCAATCTTCAAAATGCCCTCGTATCTCCTTCCAAATACGAAAACAAACAAAAATCAATCTTAACAAACAACATCATGAAAATTCAAAATTATTTCAAAGTGGCACTGGTAGCCCTAGCTTTTCTTTCAGCAAACGTAGCTTTTGCTCAACTAGAAAAAACCAAAATGGTCGGTGGAGCAGAAATGTATCCTTCTAAGAACATCGTGGAGAACGCAGTGAATTCTGCAGATCACACGACATTGGTTGCAGCAGTAAAAGCAGCAGGTTTGGTAGAGACTCTTCAGTCAAAAGGTCCTTTCACTGTATTCGCACCTGAGAATTCGGCTTTTGACAAACTTCCTGCTGGAACTGTAGCAACACTTCTTAAGCCTGAGAACAAAGCGCAATTGCAGGCAGTATTGACTTACCACGTGGTGGCCGGTAAAATGGGTTCCAAAGAAATCGCTGCGGCAATTAAAGCTGGCAACGGTAAAGCTACTTTGACAACTGTACAAGGTGGAACGTTGACCGCCTGGATGAAAGGAAAAGATCTCTATATCACCGACGCAAATGGTGGACAGTCCAAAGTGACCATTGCCGATGTATTTCAGTCTAATGGAGTGATTCACTCAGTGGATACAGTGGTACTTCCTAAGATGTAATCCGCAAGGAAAATTAGCTTAATATAGAAAAGCCGCTTGAATTTGTTTTCAAGCGGCTTTTTAGGTTTTATTTATTGGTACTACCACGGATTTAATGGAATCTGCACGGAGGTATTTGGTTAATGAAAAAATCCGTTTCCATGCTCCCGCACATACTTTCCTTTTCCAAAGGTATATTCTGCGCGGGAGACCGATCAGCCGATATCTTTCAACCCCGGGTTTCCTGCCTCACCCGGGGCTAATCATGATTTGACCACTCTGTGGTCATTCTTATCTCTTGATTTAAAAAAGTTGAATTCCTCTTCAAGAAAAAGCCGCTTGAATTTACTTTCAAGCGGCTTTTCACTTTAAACTTTAAACTTTTCACTTCTAACTTCTCACTTCTACCAAGTTCTTCCTCCTCCCGGTCTGCCTCTTTCCCAAGGATTATTGGATGGCTC
>CAZFSC010000065.1:1334-18463 GCA_964521585.1 uncultured Limnohabitans sp. | reverse complement strand
TATATCGTTTGTTTTTGGATTGGCCTTTTTGGGCTCAATGGCATTTGGTGGGATTACGGTAAATGCCCAAGAGGATGGGGAGCCTTGTCCTGATGGTACTGGAGGTTCTTGGGGAGGGGTTTGTTGTGCCTCAGAAAATAGTTGTCCGCATCCTTATGCAGGAAATGTCGCTGATGCAACCTGGAAAGATTGTCAGAGTTTTTGCGACTAAAAATGTATAAAGTTGGAGAGGTGATTTTTACACCTCTCCATTTCTCTACTTAATTCGAATGTCATGAGTGATAAGAGTACACTTTCTTTGGTATTTTTCATTTTGGTTACTATAAGTTGTAACAAGCCCAACGGGCAGGAGAAAATTCAAAATGAAATTTTTTTTACTGAGAACGATCTTCCCAAAGCAAAAATCCTGAAAGGGGAAAAATATAATTTTATTCAAATTGTAAATCCCAGAGGCATCTTCTTATTAGAAGATTTAGCGGTGATTTATGAGCGAAAGAATACTTCTGATGATAAATTCCATATTATAGATTTGGAATCGCAGCAATTTTTATACTCCAAAGGAATTGATGGATTAGGGCCGGGTGAGATTACAGTAATAGCTCAAATCGATAGAAGTGAGGAAGAAAATTTTATCTGGACATATGATCCTGAAATAAGAAAATTTTCAAAATTTAATGTAAAGGATTCCAGTAAATTAGCTACCAAGCAAATCCGTTCCCCAGAGATCTCCTTTTTTGTGACGGAAGCTACTTTGACCAGCGACAGTACTTTACTAGGAAGCACTGTTGATGGGTGGACAAAATACCTTCATTTAACGTTTTCCGGGGACACATTAGGAATGTTGGGTAACTGGAAGGATATGCTGAGGGAGAAAGAATTACCAGGAGGTCTAAAAACTGATGATCTCGATGCAAATTTGGTTAGTAATATATTTCAAGGACCAATTAAAGCTAACCCAGATCGGAGTAAGTTAGTCAAGGTTGGTAAGTCAGTGGATTATTTAGAAATAGTTGATCTCAATGAAAATAAGATGATTACCATCAATGGACCTTCTCAGGTTCTTCCCTACTTTACTATCGGCTATTCAATGGGCTATCAAATGCCTAATTTTGGAACAGATCATGCGACTAGCTATTCAGACTTGTATGCTGGTGAAAATTCTTTTTTTGCGCTTTATCGAGGAAAACCATTTCGGGAGCTGAGTAATCCGGATAATCTCAATCGGATCTTTGAATTCGATTATCAAGGGAAGATTTTAAACCAATACCAGCTTGATTTCCCAATCTATGGGATTGCTGTTGATGAGGAAAATAGATCTATCTACGGAGTTACGGTGGATAGAGAACCGAATTTGGTACGATTTGATTATTGATTATATCGTTTGTTTTTGGATTGGCCTTTTTGGGCTCAATGGCGTTTGGTGGTATTGGAGTAAATGCCCAAGAGGATGGGGAGCCTTGTCCTGATGGCTCTAATACCACATCTTGGGGTGGAGTATGTTGCGAGTCATCTAGTAGTTGCCAACATCCATACGCTGGAAATATAGCTGCATCCAGTTGGCGCGATTGCGTGGCTACTTGTTCTTAATAATATAATAGGGGGGAATTCCCCCTATTTTAAATTTCACAAATTCACTATGAAAAAGATTTTTCCAGTAATACTGATTATAGCAATTTATCTGACCGCTTGTAATCCTGAAGCTTCTGAAGAAAGCTCAAACAACACAATCTATTTTACTGAAAAGGACTTGCCAGAACCTATCAATCTGAAGGGTGAAAAGTATAACATTCCAGAGATAATCAACCCGCGTGGGATTTTTTTGAAAGATGGTTTAGCAGTCGTATTTGAGCGTAAAAATGTAAATAATGAAAAATTCCATGTGATTGATTTGGTATCAGGACGATATCTGCATTCAAAGGGGATAGATGGTATGGGTCCGGGAGAAGTTTCTGTAATCACCCAGATAGAAGACGCTGGAGAAAAGGATAAAGTGTGGGTATTTGACCCCGAGTTACGGATTTTTTCAAAATTTGATCTTAGGAACACAAGCAAACTTGCTGAGTCCCAAATGAAGTCTCCCGAAACCGCTTTTTTTTTAACAAATGCTTCTTGGACATCTGAAAACACACTTTTGGGAAATTCAGTAGATGGTTGGACCAAATACTTGCATCTGACGATGGATGGAGACTCATTGGCTTTATTTGGCAATTGGAAAGATATGATAAATGGAAAAGAATTTCCAGGCGGATTGAAACCGGAGGAGATGAATGCGAATTTAGTAAGCAATATCTTCCAAGGACCGATGAAAGGAAGTCCGGATAAGAAACATTATGTGAAAGCTGGGATTTCAATCGATTACATCGACATCATCAATTTGGAAGATCAATCAATTCTGACCGTATATGGGCCTAGACAAGAAATCCCCTATTTTAAAATTGGATACTCGTTAGGGTACCAAATGCCTGATTTTGGTGCAAACTCGACAGAACGTTATTTGGATGTTTATCCAGGTAAAGATTCATTTTTTGTCTTGTTTTTTGGAAAGCCGTATAAAGAACTTGGTAGCTCTGATAGTCTTAATAGAATCTTTGAGTTCGACTATGATGGGAAGATTTTAAACCAATACCAGCTTGATTACCCAATCTATGGGATTGCTGTTGATGAGGAAAATAGATCTATCTACGGAGTTACGGTGGATAGAGAACCGAATTTGGTACGATTTGATTATTGATTATATCGTTTGTTTTTGAATTAGCCTTTTTGGGCAAAAGAGAAATTGGAGGCCTACCTTCGTAATTTTGGGTTTCCTTACCAGGTGTTTTTAGATCCCGAATATCAATTTTATAAAGTAAATAATCTTGAAAACTCATTTTTTAAAAGAAATAAGGGTGACCAAGTCTTCTATGTGAAAGGAAATGAAATTTTAGGTCCGGCTAATATTGGCATGCCTGAGGCCAGAAAAAAGGAGCTGGAGCGGTTTTTTGGAGAAAAATAGCAAGTCTATTCTCAAAGAAGTTACTACCGGCTTGCATCCCCGCTACTTTTTCATTTAATTGAAAGAAGACCCGAAGACGCACTATTTTTTATTCAAACCAAATTTTCAAATGACAAAACATACCTACGACAGTGGGCTTATCGGCAATTGCGCTTTTATCGCTCACGTACAGAAAAGTACCAATATCTCCTGGCTTTGCTTTCCCCGCTTCGATTCTGATTTCATTTTTGGGGGAATGCTTGATGTTAAAAAAGGTGGGGAATTTACGATTCTGCCAGAATCCGGAGAATATGAATCCACCCAGGCCTATGTTGAAAACACCAACGTACTCAAGACGACCATAAGTCAGGGCGATGACCGGTATCAGGTCACAGATTTTGCCCCACGATTCAAAAACTATGACCGCTATTATAAACCCTTGATGCTGATCCGGAAGATCGAGTGTGTCTCTGGCTCACCTAAAATAAAGATCAGCTGCAGGCCCTGTGCCGAGCGAGGCTCCAAACTCCTGAAGCCAAGTATGGGTAGTAATCACATCCAGTTTATCGGGCTGGATCAGGAGCTTCGGCTCTCCACCAATGCACCCTTGAGCTATATCATGGAAGAACGGACCTTTGCCCTGCACAAGACGGTCTACCTGGTTCTGACCTACAGCAGACCGTTGGAAGCCCCGCTTGAGACGACTTCAGAGCAGTTTCTTCAGGCTACTACCGCCTACTGGCAGCAGTGGGTCAAATCGACAAGCATCTATAATTTTCACCAGAAGCTGGTCTTGCGCTCTGCCTTGATTTTGAAGATCCACCAGTTTGAAGATACCGGTGCCATTATAGCTGCCTCGACTACTTCCTTGCCTGAGTCACCGGGTTCCACCCGGAATTGGGATTACCGTTATTGTTGGATTCGGGATACCTATTATACCCTGACCTGCTTCAACAGTCTGGGACACTTTGAGGAGTTGGAGAAGTATTTTGAATTCATCCAAAATCTGCCTACCGATGCCAAAGGCCGCTATCAGCCGCTTTACTCGATTACGGGCGATTCACTCTTGATCGAGGAGATCAGTGACTTAGATGGATATCTGGGCAACAAACCTGTGCGGTTTGGCAATCAGGCTTATACCCATATTCAAAATGATTTGTATGGCCAGGTTCTGGTGTCCTTGCTGCCGCTTTATTCCGATGAGCGGTTTACTGAAAGTGAGCGAAGTAGCAGTCAGCCTATGATCATGAATTTGTTGGAGAAAATTGAGGCCACGATGCATGAAAAAGATGCAGGACTCTGGGAGTTTAGAAATCTCGCGCAGGAGCACTGTTATACTTTTTTGTTTCATTGGGCCGGAGCCAATGCTGCTGCAAAAATCGGCTTGCGGATGAAAAATGACGCCATGTATCACAAAGCTGTGGAACTCCGGGAAGAAGCGGCCAAAAAGATTGAGGCCTGCTATCTGCCGGATCGGAAAGCCTATGCCCAAGCGGTTGGGTCGAAGTACATGGATGCTTCTACGCTACAAATGATCACAATGGGCTATTTTGGCAAAGATATCGAACGTGCAAATGCCCATCTTCGGGCTTTGGAAGAAGACCTACTGGCTAAGAATTACCTGTTTTACCGATACAAGCACATGGATGATTTTGGGGTACCTGAGACTACCTTTTTGATTTGTGCTTTCTGGTATATCGAGGCGCTTGCCTGTGTAGGGAGATTGGATGAAGCGATTGAGGGATTTGAGACTTTGTCCCGGTATTGCAATCACCTTCAGCTTTTCTCAGAGGACGTGGATCAGCATACTGCCAGCCAATGGGGGAATTTTCCGCAAGCCTATTCGCATGTGGGTCTGATGAATGCCGCGTTCAGGATAGGAAGGAAACTGGATAGGCCGAATTTTCTTTGAAATTTCTTTTACCGCAAAGAGCTCGAAGATCACGATGAAGAAAGAAAACATCCTTTAATAGATAAATATTTTTTCAACATAGGAGTCGCAGAGCACGCTGAGGATATCGCAAAGGGAAAAAGATGATTCTAAGGAATTTCTTATCGAGAGTTGGGCTAAAGCCCGGAGGGGTTTTAGATTTTACCTTAAATCTATTCATAACGCTCAATTTCGGGGAATTCCATTTTATGAATAGGAATGGTGCTTTAGCCCATTCTAAGTCGATGGAATAGAAAGTCCTGGGCTTCAGCCCAATAATTGCTTGTCTGTTTTCTTTTCTATGTTCTTTTGGCTTGGCCCAAAAGAACCAAAAAACCAAGACGCAGCAATGCTTCTGCCCGCAAGCCTCACGCCGGCCCGCTGCCGCGTCTTCCCTGCGCGCCGTACAAAATGAATATTTGATTTGGAAATTAACTTCGCGAACTAGATTGATTGTTTCGAGGCATCATACATCATATATCTTCAAACTTCCCACCTCCAAACTTCCAAACTCACATTCCTCCAAACTTCCAAACTTCAATTTTCAACACAGGAGACGCAGAGGACACTGAGAATATCGCAGAGAGGAATGATAATACTTAGAGACCCTTTTTCACGCAACAAATTTTCTCTGTGAAACCTTTGTGTTCTCCGTGCTTCCGTGTTAAGAAATTAAATTACAGAATTGATTTTTTTAATTAAAAGCCATCCGAGAAGAAAGAAGTAATGACCATTTAGAGAATAAACTTTGTGTCCTTTGTGGTGAAAAAATAACTTGATTACTCTCATCCAAAAAATAAATCCCATTCGAAACTGAAGGAAGAATTATCTTCGTCATTCAGATTAAATCTCCAAGTTGAATGAAATTCCCTAAGGCTCTTTTTCAGGGGCTGCTCCTGGCTTTGTTTCTGTTTTTAGGCAGTTGTGCTCATGATGCTTACCGCAAAATCAACCGTCAGCATAAAAAAAATTTGAAAGAAGTCACCTCGGTAATCCTAGAAATCCCCAAAACAAAATCTCAGGTAAAACCGGATACCCTGAGTATTTCGGATCAGTGGGTGGGAACCACTAATTTCAGTGTTCGCCGTCCCAATTTTGTGGTCATCCACCACACGGCTCAGGATTCCCTGAAGCAGACGATCAATACTTTCACTTTACCGAGGACACAAGTGAGTTCACATTATGTGGTGGGAAGGGACGGAGAGATTGTGCAGATGCTCAATGATTACCTCAGGTCCTGGCATGCAGGAAGAGGTCGCTGGGGAAATGATACAGACCTCAACTCAGCATCGATCGGTATCGAGCTGGACAATAATGGCTTTGAACCTTTCACAGAAGTACAAATCGAAAGCCTTTTGGTTTTGCTCAAAAGGCTGAAAACCAAATTCAATATCCCGTCGGCTAATTTCATCGGTCATTCGGATATAGCACCGGGCAGAAAGGTAGATCCCAGTATCTATTTTCCGTGGAAAAGACTGGCAGATGAAGGATATGGTCTGTGGTATGACCCGGTTTTGGAAACTCCGGATTACCTGAAGGCTGGAGAGTTGCCTGAAAATTTTAATCCCATAGATGCTTTGAGGATTATCGGCTATGATGTGAGCGATCCTGCTGCCGCGATCCGTTCGTTCAAAATTCACTTTATCCAGCGTGATATTGAATCTCCCCTCAGCCTGATTGATCAGTTGATCCTGTACAACCTGTATCAAAAATACCGCTGAAAGAAGATTTAGCGGTATTTTTGGATCAATTTGTTTGAGCAGTGAGTTTGGTAAGCAGCTGTCGGACTTGTTTGATGGATTTGATATTGTAATTGGCTTGCGTATAAGCGTAGCCCACCCGGATAGAATAAGCGTTTTTCGGCATTGCTCTGAAGGTATCTTCATCTGTCCAGTCATCACCGATTGCGAGAATGAAATCATATTCATTTCCTTTCATCATTGCAGAGGCAGCCCTTCCTTTGTTGATATCCGGCCGCTTGATCTCTAGGACCATATTTCCCTCAAGGACTTGAAGATTATATCCTCTAGCCATGTATTTAAGATGGCTGAATAATTCCCGCATCCGCAGATCGCCCAATCCACTTTCTACTTTTCGGTAGTGCCAGACTAAAGAATGGTGTTTTTCTTCGATGAATGCCCCCGGTGTACGGAGTACATAATATTCCATGATTTTACGGATATCTTCCTTCCAACTATCTTCAATTTCGGCATAGAGAGTCCAATCGCCATTGTCTTGTTTGCGCTTCACCCAGACCCCGTGCTCGGCAATCATGTCAATTTTATAATCTTTAAACCATTTACCCAGCGTATCCTTATCCCGGCCAGATATCACGACTACTTGAGCTTTATTGCTGAGGTCTTTTACGATACGCTTTAATTCTGCATCTGGCAAAGCATCCTGTGGATTGGTCACAAATCCAGTCAAAGTCCCATCATAATCCAGAAACAGAATCGGATTTTGGGCTTTTTGAAAATCAGTCACAATCTCATTCATCACTTTGGCATCCACATCTTTGGAAGTCAATTCTGCTTGTTTTTCTTTGACGTGACCCAACCTATCCATGAACACTTTCACCCACTGGAATACGTCGTATTTTTTCAGACTTTCCTGCATGCTTGAGATCCGGGCTTTTTGCTCGGAGGTTTTCATCTTAAGGGCATTATAGATTGCATCTACCACACCTTGGCGATCGTTTGGATTGACCAAAATAGCATCTTGAAGTTCCCTGGAAGCTCCTGCCATTTCAGACAGAATCAATACCCCGGTCTGATTGGTTTTGCTGGCGACAAATTCCTTGCAGACCAGATTCATGCCATCGCGAAGGGGTGTGACCAGAGCGATGTCTGACATACTGTAAAAGGCACTCAATTCTTCGAAAGGAAAACTTCTGTAGAAATAATGCACCGGAACCCAGTTCAGGGTGGAGTATTGGGAATTGATCCCTCCAACCAGTAAGTCGATTTCCTGTTTTAATTCTTTATATGATTGGACTTTGTCCCGGCTTGGCACTACGACCATAATCATCGATACTTTGCCGTGAAGTTCTTTATGCTGCCTCAATAACTGACTGAAAGCCTGAATCCGATTTGGAATCCCTTTGGAATAATCCAGCCTGTCAATAGTTAGGAGCAGCTTTTGATCTCCGATTTGTTTTCGAAAGTCCTGAACAATCCCGAGTGTTTTTTTGCTTTTGGCTTGCTTGGCAAATTTATCATAATCAATTCCCATGGGAAAGGAATCCACATTGATGATTCTGTTTTCTGCCTGGATATAACCGCTTTCTGAAGAGAGCCCTGTGATTCTACTCACCGCACTCATGAAATGCCGCATGTCATCATAGGTATGAAAGCCGATCAGATCAGCGCCTATCATTCCTTCGAGTAACTCTTTTCTCCATGGAATCATCCGGATGATCTCATAGGAAGGGAAAGGGATGTGTTGGAAAAAGGCAATGGTCGCATTAGGAAGTTTTTCCCGCAGCATCTGCGGGAGAAGCAGGAGCTGATAGTCATGAATCCAAATTGTATCTTCCGGTCCGGCTTTTTTCAATATTGCCTCGCAGAATTTTTCATTGACCCGCACATAGGCTTCCCAATGGTCAGGGTTATAGACCATATATTGGGTGAAATAATGAAATGCCGGCCAGAGGGTCTCATTGGAAAAGCCCTCGTAATATTCCTCGATATCCTCTTTTGAAAGAAAAACCGGGGCCATTTTAAGCTCATGGAGTTCAAGGATGATTTCAGCACGCTGTTCAGGATCGTCTACAGTATTTCCTGGCCATCCGAGCCAGATGTTTTCTCCCTCTTTATAGATTGAGCCTAAACCTGTGGCTAGTCCGCCTGCACTGGGTTTGAATTCAAATCGTCCGTTGCGATGACGGAGACTGATGGGAAGACGATTCGAAACGATAATCGTTTTAGACATATTCGTTTTGCTAGGTTAAAAACAAGAAAGGGTAAATCCCCTTTTCAAAAAGATGATTCCAGAAGTTACTGAAATCCTGATGGATTCTATACAAAATCCCTGCATAAGGCCAGTTCTTAACCAAAAAATAACAATTTGACGGTTAAAATAAGAAAAGCAGCCTTTTCTGGCTGCTTTTCATTTAATCTTTCGATGCTAGTTTTTCAGGCTTCGTGCTGATCCTAGTCCAGATAAATTCCCCAATCTGGGTACCCTGGGTCAAACCATCCTCAATGGCAGGCAGGTAATGGATTCCTCCATAAAAACGACTGATTGCTGCTTCTTTTGCCGCTTGGGTAAAAGAGTTAAACTCTCTCACAGGAAGTCCATACGCTACTTCGGAACTGTCTACGATATGGAATTCATCTCCAAACAATCGACTTAAGGTATAAGCCGAGGCAGCCGAGGCTACACTATGTCCACTGGTATGCTCAGGAAAAGGGGGTGTCTGCAATAAGGGCACCCACTCTTCGTCGATGTATTGATTGATGTACGTTTCCGGTCTGATCAATTTGCTTCGATATTTTTCATCCCAACAAGAGATGAAGGCCTCATTCAGTGAAATTCCCGTCAAGGCCAATGCCTCCGCTGTTCCTTTCCAGTCTTTATCAGCTGCTTTGGCGGCAATCGCTGCAATACTCATCCAATGTCCTCCGGGGGTTATTTTCTTCTCCGCAAACATCACATGGCCTTTCACATTCACTTTATAAGGATTACAATCCCAAAACATGGCGATTTCTTTTTGCTCTTGCGTAGCGTTTTTACCTGTCTGGTAAACCTGGTCTGCCAGATTGTAAAACCGGCTGCCTTTTTCAGTGGAGAAAGGGGGTGGTGCCAAAGGCTTAAACTGAGCTGCGGAATCCAGAACAAAAGTTCGGATCTTATTCCAATGAGGTTCGATTCCTTCCATGTAAGCTGGCGGAGTAGGTTCCCAGGTTCCCAACTCTCCGGTTACCGTGTATTTAGGGAAGGACCTGCTCTGATGGTAATTGTCTTTGGAGGCGTATTCCTTTACTGCGGAGGCGACCTCCTCGCCAAATTCGATTGAGGCATTAAATACGTCCTCGGGGATTCCTTTGGCTTTTAATTCTGCATAGGCGGCATCACGATGCTCATTCATCATTTCTTCCGAGAAGATCAATGCAGTGCCAACCTTGTAATAGGCAGCCAGTGCTGCAAGCGGAGGATATACCTTCTCCGATGGGGTAAATTTCTTAGCTTCAGACCCTCTCAACTGGCCAAACAAGGAGGAATAGGCCGGATCGACTGCTGCAACCACCTCGTAAGCAGCAAGCGAAGAATAGGAATATATTCTGGCTGCAACCGGTGGAGAAAATATATCATGTATGATGACTTGGGTCACCCGATCCTGAGCATTATTCAGGTAGTGACCATCGGTGATGGCATTGGAATAATCTGTCGGCTCCTGACAGGAAAAACCGATCAGTAAGATTGTAGATAGGAATAAGTATTGAAGT
Organism: uncultured Limnohabitans sp.; assembly: GCA_964521585.1. Lineage (GTDB taxonomy): Bacteria > Bacteroidota > Bacteroidia > Cytophagales > Cyclobacteriaceae > Algoriphagus. The sequence continues at coordinate 8,112 of CAZFSC010000065.1, read as the reverse complement.
GTACGCATGGGCTATGAGCTGTGAGATAGTTCAGATTCCATAAACTGAATTAATGGAAAATAAATTCCACTGTTTCAGTCAGAAGGGGATGGCAAAGCTAAGCGATTTGATTTTTATCCCAAAGATATTAATCAAGTTTAACCCACTTCAAGGGGCTGTCGTTGCTGGCGGCGATACCATACCTGATTCCGTCGATCCAGATCCACTTAAGTCTACGGATCTCACCCTGATTTGATACGTTATTCGCCAATTCTACTGGTTGCCAGGTTCCGTTTCTGAATTGGAATGCATGGAATGCCCCGGCCGTATTTTTACCAAGATCCACTCGGAAATCCTTGAAATTTCCCCCAAGTAGTACAGTTTTGGATTTTTCGTCCCAAAGTAAATCCTGAATCGGACTCCATTGTGCATTGTCAGGAAAAGGCACAAACTGAAATGATCCATCAGCCTGCTGCATGTATGCTCCGGATCGGAATTCGTAGGCCGGTTTTGGTGCTATTTTTTCGAGGATTTCTTTGGGAAATAGGTCCGAAGGATGACTGCTTTCCGCATATTCGGCATAGGAGGGATGCATCCGTTTGATTCCCGGAATTTGCTTGATGAGTTCATCTCTGCTTACCAGCGGTACCAGTTTTTCTCCCATGTAATGAAATATCAACGGATCGGCCTGTCCGTTTCCATCAAAATCATAATGGTACAGCCAGACTGGGCGCTCTTGGCTGGCTTTTAATTTGGAATTTAATCCTAGATTTCCTGTTAATAAATCCAATCTTCCGTCCTCGTCAATGTCTACTGCCAAGAGACTTTGGATCCAGCCTGCGGATTTTTCCAGACCAGAAATGGCTTTTTCCTCAAAGGAATTTGGCTGATTAAGAGCGAATACCCGGATACCCTGCCAGTCTCCGGTCAGGATCAATTCGTTTTTCCCATCCCCATCCAAATCTGCCCAAACTGCCGTGTTGACCATTCCAAAGTCAATATTTGCTTCAAATTTTGTAACTGTTTCATCTTTGAACTGGCCATTTCCCTGATTGACCAGCAAGCTGCTCTTGGGGCTCGCACCATAGTTACCCGACACCACTGCTGCTCCCACAAAGAGATCAAGGTCCCCATCCCCGTCATAATCGCCCACAGCAATTGCGGAAGTGTTTTCTCCTATAGGTGGGAGGGCATTTGGAATAAAAGTAAACCCACCCTGACCATCTCCGAAATAGACTCTGTCAAAGTTGAATAAATTGCCACTGGCATATTCGTTTCCACCACTTCCCACATAAAGGTCTTGGTTGCCATCATTGTTGAAATCCGCAAAGACAGCCACAACATCCTCAGCTTTTGCCAGCTGCAGGAAAATGGGACTTTCTCTGGGTGTAAAATTCCCTCCTGGTTCTTGAAGTAAAATCGTTCCGGCCTGATTTTTTGCGCCACCTAGATAGAGGTCGTCCAGTCCATCCCCATTCACATCGGCTACTGCCAATGCAGGTCCGCCCGTTGCAAAACTTTTTGGGATCAGGTATTCCCGCTTGGTTTCGTCGATTTCATTGAATTCGGCATGACGCCAATCGATCTCAGGAAATTCGACGATCTTGCTTGAATAGCGAAAGGGATCCGTAACCAGTTTACCGGAACCTTGCTTCAATAGGTTTTTCTGGTTGAGTTGGATCTGGAGGTAAGTCTCGCGCTCGCCGGAGGGCCATCTCACCTGGACAGAATCAATTTTGTCAAGTTGACCCAAACCAAATACCAGTGTGCTATTTGATCCAGACTGGAATCCGCGGGTTGCGGATTTGAATTGGTGCCAGGCCAGGGCCCCGGAAAATACACTCACTTTTGCGCCAATAGCTTGCTGATTCATTCCTGAACCGGACAGCTCGATGGCAACTGATGCGTTTCCGCTTTTTTCGGACTTGTTTTCATAGATAAACGCCGGTTGATCCAGGTTATTGATCACCAGATCCAAATCCCCGTCATTGTCAAGGTCAGCATAGGCCGAGCCGTTGGAATAACTTGCCTGATCCAGTCCCCAGGATTCACTCTGATTGATAAATCTGAGTACTCCGACTTGCTTAAAAGTGTAATTGGGAAGCTTGACTGCCGGGAGAAGCTCGATCTGATTCTTCCGTAATTCCTCTATTGCTGTTTCAGGATTAAGTTCCTGACTGTATTGGATAAAATCCAGATCATTGGGCCGCTTGACGATTCCATTGGTGATATGGATATCTTTGAGACCGTCATTGTCCATGTCAAATATCAGCGGGGACCAACTCCAGTCCGAAGCATATACCTCGGCAAATAATGCGATTTCGCTGAAGCCTTTTTCACCTTGGTTCAACTGCAGGTGATTGCGGACATATTGATCTGAATAGCCAAACTGCTTCTTGATCTGGTAGACTTCGACTTTATCTTCCCCCACGGATTTCATCCAAATGGCAGGATCTTCGGGAAGCATATCAGTGGTGAAAATCTCCGGTAGACCATCTCCATTGAGATCAGCCAGATCATTTCCCATGCTGTATCGGCTTGTATTTGAAATGAGTGAATCCAGGACTTCCCGGAAAGTCCCATCTTGTTGATTCAGGTAGAGGTAGTCATTTTCCGTGAAATCATTGGAGACATAGAGGTCCGGCCAGCCATCATTATTGATATCTTCCACACCCACCCCCAGACCAAAGCCTAGAATGCTTGAGTAAATGCCTGCATCCGCTGTGACATCTTCAAACCGATTTTCCCCTTCCGCAATCAGATTTTTAAAAAGCCGATCTCCTTCTTGGTCGGGATTATTCCGGTTGATGGCTTTGGCAAAAACCTCAGGGGATTTTACCGAATGGTTCAATAAATAAAGGTCCAGATCACCGTCCCGATCGTAATCAAAAAAGAGAGCCTGTGTACTGAATCCCCCAAAATCTATCCCGTAGTCAGCAGCTTGCTCGGTAAAAGTTTCATCTCCCTGATTGATATAGAGTTTGTTTTTGCCCTTGATTCCCTTGTAGTCTCCCACCTGGCAGACGTAAATATCCAGCAAACCGTCTCCATTCACATCTACCATAGTCACTCCAGTGCTCCATCCACCGTCTCCTGTGACACCTGCTTTTTCGGTAATATCTTCAAACTTAAAATTGCCCCGGTTGAGGTATAATTTATTGGAAACCTGATTTCCCGAAAAATAGAGATCAGCCAAGCCATCCTGATTCACATCTCCGATAGCGACTCCTCCGCCATTGTAGAAATAGAGGTATTCCAGAATATTCATTGAATCAGTGGAGGTCAGTTTATTTTCAAAAGTGACGCCTGATATTTCTGCAGGAATTAATTCAAACAGGGTTGTTTCAGTAGCCTTTTTTTGACAGGAAAAAAAGGCTACAAAGCCCACTAATACAATGGAAAACAAGTGAACGATTTTCTTACTTCGGGGAGGGCCCTGTTTGTATTTGGTTTTTGTCAATTCCACCATTTTTTAATAATTCCAGATTTCCGCTTCAGCACTGTTTTTCACAAAAAGGAGTTGACCGGAGCCTAGTTTTGAAATTGCCCGGATATCTCCGGAAAGTTTTAACCCATTTTCAGAATTTGGCCAAAATCGGAAAGTACCATCTCCATTACCGAAAAGTACTTCGCCATAGCTGGCATCGTATTTCCCCATTTCTGGTTTGGCCTGGGAGAGGTTGCCAGCCAAAATAAGATCCAACTTTCCATCTCCGTTCAGATCCTCAATGTGGACTGCGAAAATGTAGGATTTCTGAGCCATCCTCGGAAAAGGTTTCCATTCAAATTTCCCATTTCCCTGATTCATTAGCACCCCTGATTCCAGATTGTTCAGTTCGCTGACAATTGATCTAGAGATGACTTCGCTGGGAAAGATGTCGGTCAGAGTCTGATTGTTGTAAGTTTGATATTTGATATATCGTTTCTTGATGGCAGGGACTTGTTTTTCCAGCTCGTGCTTGAGCACATAAGGAATCTGCTGACCCTCGATTTCTCTGACAAACAAATGTTCGATGGAGCCATTCTGATCAAAATCATTAAGATACATTTTGACAGGAGTTTCTTCAGAGGCTTTAAATCGTGAGTTCAGGCCGTTGTTGCCCAATATCAAATCTGGAAATCCATTGCCATCCAAATCAGCAATATCCAAGCTCCGGTACCATCCCTTCAACCTGCTGAGTTCCGGCATTTCGACTTTTTCAAGCTTTCCACCCGTATTTCTAAAGAAAGTAGGAGCCATCCACTCGCCCACAAGTATCAAGTCTGTATTTCCATCCCCATCCCAATCCGTCACTTTGACATCGGTGACCATTCCCAATTCGATCAATCCAGGAGCAAGATTGGCGGTCTGATTGGAAAAGTTGCCATCGCCATCATTGATCCATAGACTGCTTGAAGCCGGTGCTCCATACACGAAAGGAACCAAGCGTGAACCGAAGATCAGGTCCGAAGCACCGTCTCCGTTGAGGTCGAGTGTTTGGACTGCCGCGCTTGGATCAGTGATTAACTCGAAGCCGGACTGGGTTTTAAAGAAATTTCCATTTCCATCATTGAGGTAAAGGCGATCGGATAGTTCTGAGGCACCTAGCGGGAATTCATTGCCGCCAGAGCAAACCACCAAATCTAGAAAACCATCCTGATTGGCATCCAGAAAGAGTGCATCCGTATCCTCTGATCCGGCATCATTGGTAAAGGCGGTCTGCTCAGAAAATGTGTATTTTCCTGATAGGCTTCCCAGATAAAGTTTACCTGAGAATCCTTTTGCTCCTCCAAAATACAGGTCCTCGATTCCATCGCCGTTGACATCTGCTTTTGCAAATGCCGGACCTTCGGTAGAATACATGTGATAGGTCAGCCGATCCCGGTCAAAGTCAACCATTGGATTTTCGGTATGGGTAAAATCGATCAGGCCAGCCGTGGACTTGACAAATCTGGTATTCTGATTTTTTACAAAGAAATAATCTTCTGCTGATGGTGTTTTTGCTTCCTCTTGCTTTAAAACAAGTAATTGATCTGCATTGAAATTCTCCATTTTCGTCATTTTCCCATCAGGCCAAAGGAGTTTCAACTCTTCGATCATGGAGTTTTTCCCAAGACCGACAGTGAGTTTGGGATCCACAGAAGATTGGAAACCACGATTTGGAATCTGCTCCAAATAGAAAGTATCTCCTCCGGCTTTAATCTGAATTTGAGCTCCGATGCCTGCGGTATTACCGCCTAAACCAATCAATTGAATCTGAAGAAAATGATTTTCAGGATGGGTGACTTTTGCAGTGTTTTTAAAAATGGAAGCCAGTCCGTTTACATTGCTGACGACCAAGTCCAGGGTTCCGTCATTGTCCAAATCCCCATAAGCTGCACCGTTGGAATGGATCGCCTCGCCTAAACCCCATTTATCTGACATATTTTCAAACTTCAGTTCCCCGAGATTGCGATAGGCGAAATTGGGGATGGGATTCACGGGAATCGGATCAATCAATGCTTTGTAGTTTACCCCGGATTCCGAAATAATCTTGACTTTAGTCTCCTCATCATCAATGAAATTGAGGTAATCCAGATCCGTGATGTCCTGGTAAATTCCATTTGCTACGAAGAGATCCCGCATGCCATCATTGTCCATGTCAAAAATCAATGCACCCCAACTCCAGTCTGTGGCTTCTACATTGGCCAGCCTTCCCATCTCACTGAAGGATCCATCGCCATTATTGATGTGAAGCATATTTCTGGAGAACTGGTAGTGATAGCCATGAAGCTTATTGAATTGGTATTTATCCCAATTTTCAAAAGTGGTGACCTGTTTCAGCCGGGCTGGGGATTCCGGCAGCATGTCTGTGACAAAAATATCCAGTAGTCCATCACCATTGATGTCCGCGATATCGGCGCCCATGGAGGCCGCAGATATCGAGCGCATGCTACTCTCAAGTGATTCAGTGAAAGTGCCGTCCTGATTGTTGATGTAGAGGTAATCCCGTTCGAAGAAATCATTGGAAATAAAAATATCCGGCCAAGTATCCTGATTCACATCACCTATGGTAATTCCCAATCCAAAACCTATGATCGATCCATAGATTCCGGCTTCTTCGCTGACATCTACGAATTTATTCCCGTCATTTCTGAATAGTTTATCTCCGCCTACCTCATCCCGCTTGGGGCGCTCATTTTGCATTTTGTTGAAGGTACCAATGGCTTGGTAGCTGTTGTTGAGCAGGTAGACATCCAGGTCACCGTCTTTATCATAATCGAAGAAAACCGCGTGCGTGGAAAAACCTTGATCGGCAAGGCCATAGGCTTCCGCCTGTTCCGTAAACGTCCCGTCCCCATTGTTGATGAAAAGTTCGTTCTGCTTGTTGTCCCCGGAAATATCCCCGGAGTTGCACACATAAATGTCCAGAAACCCATCCGCATTCACGTCAGCCATCGCAACTCCCGTACTCCAGGCGCGGGTTCCTGCGACACCGGCCTGATCGGTTACGTTTTCAAATTTGAAATCACCCCGATTAAGGTACAATTGATTCTTTCCCTGATTTGATGTGAAATAGATGTCCAAAAGTCCATCATTATTGACATCACCCAATGCGACTCCGCCCCCGTTATAGAAATTTCTGTAGGTGAAAATATTGAAGGACTCATCGAAGACCAAATCATTCCGAAAGTTCACACCGGAGAATTCTGAAGGGATTTGTTCAAAAAGCGGGGGAGAGGAAGGCTCATTTTTTTGCTTACAGGCAAAGCCCATAGACAGCAAGAAAGCCGCAATTAGAATTTGTTTCATGATGGGTTCTCGGATTGCTTTTTATGT
>CAZFSC010000065.1:0-1234 GCA_964521585.1 uncultured Limnohabitans sp. | reverse complement strand
TCAGTTGGACCATTGGTGAGCAACCCTTGCTTGTTGAGATCCCAGCAGGTTTCGAAGAATTTCTTTTTGTCCATTCCAAGCTCCAGACCCAGAAATATTTCATTCACGGTCTTGCCTGAGGCGAGTTCCCGACTTTCTATTTTCTCATATTCTGATTTGCATGAACTCAGTAAGATGCTTATCAATAAAGCCGCAAGATTAACGGATTTTAAAAGCGATTGGGTTTTCATTGTTTCTTAATACGAGTAAATGAGGTTGATTTTTAATTTCGATTTTGGCAATGTCCCTGGTTTCACCGGGAAGGAAAATACCGCTCTCTTCAGGAAGAAGAAGTTTCCATGAGCGATCCTTCTGCAGTTCGATTACCCATCCGTAGCTTCCCAATTGGGAGCCGAATTCTGGTTTCACTCTGCTTTGATTTCCACCTAAGATCAACTGGATCTTGCCGGAAGGGTGAGAGACTTTTTCGATGGCATAGACTGGAGCCTGTTGGATCGCTGATGGGATGGTCTTCTCCTCAAACTTACCCCCGCCCTGATTCATCCAAAGACTTGTTTTCAATGTCTGAGCGCGTAAAGTTACTGATTTTGATAGAATGGATTCGGGAAATAATGACTCCAAAGTTCTGTCTTTGTAGGAATCATAGGTAATCAATTGCTTCCGCAAAGAAGGTATTTGCTTCAGCAGACTATTCTTCATCACCAACGGAATAGATGCTTCACCGTCATGACTGACCAGAATCTGCTCGATGGCGCCATTTTGGTCAAAATCATTGACCAGCATCCGGAGTTCACGGCCCGGTTGGGTTTTGAATCTGGTGTTCAACCCGTCGTTTCCGGCGATAATATCTGGCTTGCCATCATTGTCAAGGTCTTCCACCAATAGGGAATTCCATAGTCCAAAGCTATTTTCAAAGCCGAAAGACTGCGTTTTATCCAAGTATTGGTTTTTGACAAAGCTGAAAATCCGAATCGGCATCCATTCTCCACAGATTATTAATTCCTTCACACCATCTCCATCTAAGTCTGCAAATGCCCCGGCTGTTAACATTCCAAGAGCTTTCGAATCAGGAGCGATAGAGGCAGTTATATCTTTAAAACCGGCTTTGCCGTCATTTTCCCAAAAGGTCATTCCCACAGGGATGCCATAGGCAAATGGCATATTACGCTCTCCTAATACCAGATCCAAATCCCCGTCTCCGTCCCAGTCTTCGGCGAGAATAAATGAGGTAGGA
>CAZFSC010000064.1:0-18850 GCA_964521585.1 uncultured Limnohabitans sp. | reverse complement strand
TTCGCAGCATGGATTTTCAATTTTTGATGGAGGGCTTTGCCGAAGGTTTAAAAGCAATGACTTGGCTCGAAGCTGTAGCCGTATTTTTTGGGGTGGCTTCGGTTTTTTACTCCATTCGAGAGCATATCTGGGTGTATCCTGCCGGAATTATTTCCACCTTGATTTACGTATGGATTTGTTATGAATATAAACTCTATGCGGACATGGGAATCAATGCCTATTATTTCAGCATGTCTATTTATGGATGGTATGTATGGACTCACCCACAGGCCCATCAAACGGTATTGCCGGTGACCTGGTTGAAACCCAGTGGATGGCTAATTGCACTACTGATTTTTGTGGTTTCCTTTGGAGTTTTATCTTTTGTACTGATCAATTTCACAGATTCTGATGTGCCTTACTGGGATTCATTTACCACCTCATCTGCATTCGTGGGGATGTGGTTGATGGCAAAGAAAAAGGTAGAAAACTGGATTATGTGGATAATTACCGATTTAGTGTCAGTTCCCCTTTATTTCTACAAAGGTCTTATTCTTACCTCCTTTCAGTTTTTGTTTTTCACGGTTTTGGCATTTTTAGGATTATTTGCCTGGATTAAATCTGCAAAGCAATATGGCCATTAAGAAGATATTGATCCTCGGTCCGGAATCCACTGGCAAAAGTACTTTGGCCAAAGATCTGGCGGATTATTTTGGAGAGCCTTGGGTGCCTGAATTTGCGCGGGAATATCTCGAAAATCTTGACCGAGACTATGATTATCAAGACTTATCCACAATAGCAAAAGGACAGTTACTTGCTGAGATAAACGCAGCAGAGCAGGCGGAAAATTTTCTCTTTTGTGATACAGATTTGAGAGTTATCCACATTTGGTCTTCGCACCGATTTGGCAAAACCGAACCCTGGATCTTGGATAAAATAGATTCCAGAATTTATGATTTGATATTGTTGACGGACATAGATTTGGTTTGGGAGCCGGATCCGCTTCGGGAGCATCCCCAACCTGAAATGCGATTGTATTTTTTTGAAAAATATCTGGAATTGGCGGAGGAAAGCGGTTTTCCCTTCAAAATAATAAGTGGTCCCAGAGAGATGCGGCTCAAAAAAGCTATCGAGGCGATATCCAAGTTGACTTAAATTTTAAAACTTAAATGTTTTGATTCCTTTTTTTCTTTAAAGAATAACTTTCCTCCCTATTTTACCAATCCAAATGGCCTAAACAACAACTAGGTAAGTTGAAGTTTTTACCAATTAATGCCCTGTTAGATTGGAAATAAGCAATAATAATTGATTTAACTCAATTGAATTGATCACCATTTATGTAGTGCAAGATTGGAAGCTTCTACCAGTTTGATCAGGCTATTATGTGCATTATTATTCAAGATGATAATCGTCTTATTTTCTTCGACATATCGGACGATAATGGTTTTATATCCAGGATTGTCTCCGGTGTGAAACACCATTCTGCCAAAGGGACTTTTTGGCTCCAGCTCCCATCCAAATCCATAATAGCTTCGTGTTCCATCATTCAACCGGTATGGTGAAAAGGCCTCAACCAAGGTGGTTTGCTTGACCAGATCGGTAGTATAAAGGGCCTGATCCCATTTCAATAAGTCTTGGGCAGTACTACTGATCCGACCCGGTCCTTTGCGCGATCCAAGCCAAATTGTGTAATCTGCGGAGCGAAACCGATTTGCGTTGACATATTTTCCATTCTGGTCTTTCAGATGTCCTACCGCCAGATTATTCAGAGCAGCTTTCTCTTCAAGTGATCGAACTGCGGTACTTTTCATACCCACCGGTTCAAAAATCCATTCCCTCGCAAGTGTTACATAATCCTTGCCGGTTGCCTTTTCCAGGATACTTCCCAGCAATACATATCCTGTATTGCTGTATTCATATTTTTCACCCGGGGCAAAATGCATTGGTGGAGCGTAGGTTCGCAGATATTCTAGGATATCCTCATTTCCGGCTACTTTACTTTTGTCCCAATGCTTATCCATGATCGCTTGATAATCCGGGAGCCCGCTGGTATGTGTCAGGAGATGTCTGATCGTCAGTCCAGGGTATGGGGTTTTGATAAATCCCTCTACCGCATCATCAAAGTCCAGGAGCCCTTTCTCCTTGCTCATCATGATCAGCGTTGCCGTAAATTGCTTAGACACTGAGGCCAGCTCAAAGATATCGTCGGGTTGTAATGGGATCATTTCTTCAAAATTTCGATAGCCAGCAGCTTTTTCAAAAAGTATATTCCCATCCTCTGCAACCAATACCACACCTGAAAAGCCCTCCTCCGCTGCTCTGTCAAATGCATCCTGAAGAATTCTCTGCTGTGAAAAAGAATGCGTATAGCTGAAGAATAAAATGGCTAATACAACTGAAATAAGCTTGTGATTTTTCATGATCTATGATTTAAATCTTTGTAAGTAAAAGAATCGATTCTAGATCCAATCATCTGGGAAGGCGATCTTTGGGAATCTGTTTTATTTTAAGTCCGCTTCCAGGATTTGAAAGGATTGAATAAGATAATGAAAAAGCTTTTATCTGCTCGGTTTAATTCAGTGGCTTTTTGAATCTATTGGTTATATGTAATCGCTACTTTTTTAAGTTCAGACGTTTAAGACAGCTGTCCATTTCTGCCCAGGAAAACTTGGATTCTGTGACTCTTCCAATTCCCTCTACAGAACGAACAATCACTTTTTGTAATAAAACTATACCATTCCACCTTCGAATCTCCCGGATTTAATGGGAAAGAGCCAAAGACTATTTGAATATAAAATTATTCGAAAAATTACTGGCATTTGATGCAACCCGACCGGGGTTTTTCCCATCACCTAAAGTGAAATTAAAAACCCATCTATTATGAAAAATCAATTTCAATTTTTATTCGGAGCAGCGGCGATGATCCTGTTAGGTGCCAGCTGCAGCTCCCAGGCTGAAAAACAAGTCAGCGATCTACCTGCCGAGAAAGATCCAGAGATCGAATTGTCGGAAAAAGTAGCTCTTGGTGAGCATTTGGTGACGATTGGTGGTTGTCATGACTGTCATACACCAAAAAAAATGGGACCTATGGGTCCGGAACTTGACATGGACCTTGCACTTTCGGGTCATCCTTTTCAGCAGCCTATTCCTGAGCTAGACCGGAAGGAATTGGAATCCAAAGGGATTGCCGCTACTCAGACACTCACTGCTTGGGTGGGACCCTGGGGAGTATCTTTTGCATCTAATCTTACTTCTGATCCGACTGGCATCGGCAACTGGACAGAGGAGCAGTTTTTCATCGCACTTCGTGAAGGCAAGTCCAAAGGAATCGCGACTAATCGTCAAATCTTACCTCCAATGCCTTATGAGATGATCGGGAAAATGACCGACAAGGAGATCAGTGCTGTTTTTGCCTATCTCAAAAGCACCAAACCTGTGGATAACGTTGTTCCTAATCCGATGCCACCTTTGAGTGCAATGAAACCTTAATCCACTTATTTCAATCCATTATGAAAACGTTAACCAGCTGCATTCTTCTTTTCTTATTGCTGATCGGCAATCTAGATGCCCAGCAACTTCTTCAACCTTTGGAGTCTGTACCACTATCAAACAAAGGATACGTACTTCTCAAAACGGGTGAAATCGTGGAAGGTAAAATCCGATCAACCAACAGTGGTCGAGGAATCAATCAGGTAAAAATCGAAGATTCTGAAGGCAAAGTGCATACACTGAAAGCTGCAGATATCGAAGAGTTTGCCATCGCTATGAATGGGGCAGTGAGATTGCAATACGCATCGGAGAGAGGCTCTTCCGTTAAAAAGTTGCTCTCTCGGGATCAGCCTACAGCAAAGCCCAAAGATTTTATTCTGTTTCGAAGTACAACTATCAACGGAAAAAAGGAACTCCTGCTTCAACTTCTGAATCCTGATTTTGATGAAATATTCGAGGTGTTTTACGACCCATTTGCCAGAAAAACGTCCAGTTTGGAGAGTGAGCACATTGTATGGACTGGAGATAAGCACCGTGCCTACTTTATTTCCAAAAATCTGGAGCCAGTAGTTAAGATAAAAAAGGGTAATTATAAAAAGGTATATGCCTCACTTTTTGGGGATTGTGAGCAGATGAAGACAGGAAGAAAACCAAAATTGGATGACCTGGCCACTCATATTTTGTTATACCAAAACCACTGTCTTTTTAATTAAACAGATAGGCAATCCCGGAGGCTTCGATTTTCTTCGAAGGAAGGGATGGTTGATCTACAAAGATCCTCTTTGAAGTGAAGGGAGAGGGAAAGGAGAATAAATAATAGACAACTGAAATCGAGCTTGTCGAAAGCGGCATATACTGGTATGATAATCAGCTATGCTAGATTCCATATGGCTATAAAAATCAAATTATAATCACATGAAAAATTTTAATAAATGGCTGCTTTACACCCGGATTTATCTTGGTTTTTCAGCATTATCTGTTTTGTCAGTTAGTATGATGGCGCTTTTCAATCCACAATCAGTCATGGATCTGGTCGAGGTGAAACTTGGAAACACGGACGCATTGAGCTCGATTCGTGGTGTCTATGGCGGTGTGGGAATCACCATCTGTATGAGTATCATTTATTTGCTAATCCGACAGCCCGAGAAAGGTGCAGCGTTCATCAGTATATTCTGGGGAGCCTATGCTTTTTCCCGTCTGATTACTTTGATCTCAGATGGACCACTGGGAGATTTCGGCAATCAATGGTTGTTGATCGAAAGTTTGATGTCACTAATAGGTCTGGGGCTTTGGTTGACATTGAATGCCAGAAGAAGGAGACAGAAGCTATTCCTAAGATCAACTCTCTGAATCGGATTATTTTTTAGAATGGATTATAAAAGACACTGAAATGAAGAAATTACTATTAATGTCATTTTTTCTTCTGCAATTTTTCTTCCCAGTTCGGTACACCTTAGCCCAACAAGTAACAAATGAAGAAAAGGTGGAGGTACTGAAGAAGATTATTGCTGAACTGAAAAAATCCTATATCGATGAATATAAGGCTATTGAAATGGTGGAGTTTTTGGATGAGAATATCTGGAGCGGAAAATACGACCGCATCGAAAGTGCGGAGGAATTTGCTTTTGTACTCACCCAAGACATGAGATCTATCAGTAAAGACCTACACTTGGAGCTGATTTATTCCAATCAATCTCTCGAAACTGAATCTACTCAAAAAGCTGAGGAGGATTGGTTAAATGAGCTATTGCAAAACAATGGCTATGGTGTGAAGCAGAAAAGAATCCTGTCTGGAAATATCGGTTATTTGGAGATTCCTTTTTTCGGTCCAATCAATCAATGTGCAGACAGCTTATTTGAAGCGATGAAATTTGTGTCTTCTACTGACGCTTTGATTATTGATTTACGGGAATGCCGTGGAAGTCTGGACCCTGATATGGTACCACTTCTGAGCGCTTATTTCTTTGAAAAACCCGTGCATCTTTTCGATTTTGAAAATCGCGAAGAAAATACTGTCAGGCAGATGTGGAGTGCGGCTTATGTTCCTGGCCCAAAATACCTAGACAAGCCCTTGTATATTCTTACTAGTGGCCGGACCTTCTCGGGTGGTGAGGAGTTTGCCTACGATATGAAGCACTTAGGCAGGGCGAAGCTTATAGGACAAGTGACCAAGGGCGGGGCCAACCCAAAATACCCCGTGCAGCTTACATCGCATTTCATCATCACCATCCCTAAGGAACGATCCATTAATGCTGTCACCAAAACGAATTGGGAACAGGTGGGAGTTCAGCCAGATGTCTTAGTAAATAGTAGTCTTGCGCTCACGGAGAGCCACATTTTAGCCGTAGAAGATATCCTTTCCGGATTAAAGAATCAGATAGAATTTGAGAAATTGCTCACTCTTTTGGCTGAGTTGGAGCAAGACAAACCTCAATTAAAGAAGGTAAGTGTACGGTTAAATGGTTTTGCTGATGCAAAGGAGATCGCTATAGCCGGGACATTTAATTTTTGGGCACCCAATGCCGATTTCTTAGTTAAGAATGAAGAGGGCTGGTTTACTGAACTGGAGATAGAGCCTGGAAAACATGCCTACAAATTCGTAATAGACGGGAAGTGGGTTTTGGATCCAAACAATCCGAACACGGTCGAGCTGAATGGCTATATCAATTCAGAATTACTGGTCGAATTGCAGTAAAAGGATTTTCTTCAATCTCAACATCTTATGACCATCCATTGACTAGATTCCACTAGTAAAATTATTTTTTAAGATTAAATTTATCGAATGAGTAGGAAAGTCATTCTCTACATTGCGGCAAGCCTGGATGGTTATATCGCCAAGTCCGGAGATAATCTGGACTTTCTTCAGCTAGTGGAGACTCCGGGAGAGGATTACGGCTATCAGGAATTTTACGATCAGGTGGAGACAATCATTCTGGGAAGAAGAACTTATGACTGGGTGATTTCCAAGATTGGAGAATTTCCCCATCAGGGAAAGGAAACCTATGTTCTCACCAAAACTGAACGACCGCCAGTGGGATCAATAAATTTTTATTCCGGAGACATAGCCAAGTTAATAGCGACCTTAAAATCGAAACCAGGTAAGCATATTTTTGTCGATGGAGGAGCACAGACGGTCCATCGATTTTTGAAACTTGGTCTTATTGACGAATTGATTATTTCCTTTATTCCCGTTTTGCTTGGAGAGGGGATGCGCTTATTTCAGGAAGGATTTCCTGAGCAAAACCTTAAATTAATCGGGTCAAAAAATTATTCCAGTGGTTTGCTTCAAGCTCATTATAGCATTCAAAAGCCAACTGATCAAGGCTTACCCTTTGAATAGTAATTTCCACTGGTCAATTATTATTTTTCTCTGGATTTGCTTCTGATCCTGCCAAAATTCCACCATCCACATTCAGTTCAATTCCTGTCACATATTTAGCCTCATCCGAAGCTAGATACAGCGCAGCATAAGCAACATCCTCAGGACTCCCGAAATTTCCAAGAGGAATTCCGGCCTCGACACTTTTGATGATTTTTTCCCGCATTTCACCTTCACCGAGCATGGCGTCCCACATTGGAGTCATGATCGCTGCGGGATGAATGGAATTGCAGCGAATATTGTAGCCTTTCTCAGCACAAAGTAGTGCGACAGACTTGGTGTGATTTCGAACCGCGGCTTTGCTGGCAGCATAGGCAGCTGCGCCCGGAATACCTACAAGTCCGCTCCGGGAGGAAATATTAACAATGCTTCCACTGCCCTTTCGCTTCATGAGTGAAATACCATATTTGCAACCTAAGACAGTCCCATTGAGATTTACGCGCATGACTTCCTCAAAGGATTCTAAATCTGGATTTTCAGCATCAAAAGGACCTTTTGTTTCTAAAAAACCTGTGATCCCTGCATTGTTTACCAAAATATCCAACCCATTGGATTCGAGCAGAATTTGCTCATGAACCAATTGCCATTCACTTTCATTTTTCACATCGAGATGAATATAGCTCGTTCCAGCTCCTAGCTCATCAGCCAGCGCAATTCCCTGCTCATCCTGAATGTCTGATAAAAAGACTCGAGCACCTTCCCGATGAAAAATTCTGGCGATACTTTCTCCGATTCCTCTGGCAGCTCCAGTAATCAGGGCTGTTTTGTTTTTAAGTCTTCCCATCAAGATTCCTTTTTAATTTTCTAGTAAAATACTTATAGCTCGAATTAATGCCCGATCATAACCACTCGATACCTCTAAAGGTGTATTTATTGCCAAGAGGTCAAGTACAGTTCCTTTGACTTAGTACAAAATTCAAGATTATTTTGGACGGAATGAGACCAAAAAGATCAGTAGACTTTTATTATAATTTATCTGCCAGGTGGGATCCCTTCAGCATGGATTTAACATACTCGAGGACAGTGTCTTTTCCTTCCGCAAGATCTTTCAAGGACTGTTTTACCAGCACATCTGGCTGCACACCTTTGTATTTTGTGGTTTCAGTGATTCCAGAGGACCAATATTGCGCCGTACTACAATATCCCCACCAACCTGTATTAGGAAGTTGAAAAGGGATGGCTTCAGCCATAAAATGATTGTTATTGCCTGTAGGTTCACCGATCACTGTTCCAAGTTTATTTCCTTTGATCGCGGCAGCCATCATATGAGAGGAGGAAAAAGTACGGGGAGCTGTTAGTAGGTAGAGTTTGCCTGTAAATTTCAATTCCGGTTTTTCCAATGGTGCCGCCTCATCCGGTTTGATGATTGATTTATATCTGTTGTCAATATATTGGTCTTCATAAGCCGCCATATTGTTTTTATAAAAATTCTTATTGTAGGGTTTGCTGGGCAGCGTGTAGGACCTGTATTGTTCCCTTGCCTCCAGCTGCGCAAAAGGTTTGCCGGTCACAAACTGTAATACTCTGTTTCCAACTCCTGAATATCCGCCACCACTTTTCCGTAGATCGATTGCTAAATGTTGAATATTTTTTTCCTTCAAAACCAGAAAAGCGGAATCCAGAAAAATATTCAATTCCTTCATTTGTGGTCTAAAATTATATAATTCCAGCACTGCCAGACTTTCTTTTTCGTGAATGGTGAGTTTATATTGTTTTGAACCGAAACCTAAAATTTCTTTGAAAAAAGTATCCAAATCCATACCGGCCAATACTTCGGTCTGATTTTTTGATTCGCCAAAATTGGAATACGTAACTTCTACTTTATCCCCCCAGCCATGTAGATACCAAAGCGTAAAACCAAATAGCCTACTTAGGTTCGACTCCTGATGAGGTTTGTTATCGCTTGGCCAATACGGTAGCATCTCCCGGATCAATTCCTCAGATTTGACTCCATTGATGGTTAGGATTCTTGCCCCGGGTTTCAATTTAAATTGGGGGTCAGCATTTGTTGCATACAATTTTCCCTTTTCTATCTGAACTGCCAATGGAAAAAGTTTGCCACCTTTTGCTGCATAGGCTTCAAATTCCCGATCTGAAAAATCAAAACCCAAACCGGTATGACCATCTCTATACATGGTAGTAAGCGGAAATACTAATTTGGCAAAATCAATCCGGGACATGGGCTTATTCATCTTAGCTCTGATTTTTGACCATTCTTTATCCGCCTTTTCTTTTTTTATATGCAGGTACAAATTCGGATGAGTTGCATTGATCCAGGCGTACATGCTATCCAAATCTTGGTGCATCTCTTCAGGGCTATATAGTTTATCATCCTTGGTCTGCTGCCCAAAAGCCATAAAACTCAAAGATACCCATAGCAAGAAAAATAAAAATTTAGCTTTCATATTTTTATAGTTGTTTTTCAGCTGTCTTATGGAATCTCGCATGGTAAATAATCATTCCCGTATGTAAAGAAAATCGTCATGCTCGATTTTATCTGAATATGTTTTTGTAAACAGATGGATCAATTGGGTCTATGGTTGCATCAGGAAAATTATTTTATAGATAAATTTTCCTGTGTTTTACTTTGCGATACATTCTCTTAACTCTGAGGGTAAAATTTCCAAAGCTCTACTTTCGATAGAATTGATACAGAAAGTGTTATACTTTTAAGTTCTGAAAGATTTCAAAACTCCATTAAATCATGAATAAACTTAGCTTCATCCATGAATAGGGAGTTTTTTGATAGAAATAATTTATTCGGTTTAGGTTTTATAAAATTTGCCCACATATACATGTGATTTCTTGAGAGAGATGAATTGAAAAGAATGCTAAATCTCTAATTTTGAGTGACTGAGATGAAAAAGCTATTCCTGATCCTGTTTCTGGTTTGTTATGTCTGGACTGCTGAGGCAGAGACAAAACGATTTTTTGTAAACCGATTTGACGTTTCGCATGGATTAGCTTCAAATGAGGTCAGAGCTGTTTTCATCGATGACAAAGGATTTCTTTGGACAGGTGGCCTGAATGGTCTTCAGCGATTTGACGGTCGGAAGTTTATGACCTATGAGATCCATTCGCCAAACCGACAGCCGACTCAGCCTGTATCGGAAATCAAAAAAGACAAAAAAGGAAACATGTGGCTTAGGGTAGGATCCGATTATGGGATTTACCAACCAGAAAATCAAGTTTTCATTAAAATTCCATTTGAGAAGAACGAGTATAAAAACCAGGATCAAGCTCTTTGGATGGATAAAGAAGGAAAACTGTTTGTTATTCTGGAAAACGACAAGATCCTTTGGATCGACCAGCAAAATGGGGTGATTACAGAGCGGAACAATCCGATTAGAATTCCAGATGGTTGGAGGCCAAGAAGTATTTTTCAGGATGACAAGGGACTTTATTGGGTAAGTTGTATTGAAGGGATAGCCGTTTTCGATTCCAAAAGAGAAAAGATCTATACACAAGAAAATAATCCCCTAAAGTTAGATTTGCTCAATAACCCTGATTTTACCTCGGTGGTAAATGTCTACCAGGACATGAAAGGCACATTTTGGGTGAACTATTGGGCTCCGAATGAGAAGTTGGTTTCCCACCACCCAATCACCAAGGCAATGAAAAACCATAAAGAAGAACTTACCCCCATCACCGATAATTATACAGAGGCTTTTGGGGTTTTGGAATTGCCGAATGGAGAGCTTTGGAGATATGGTACTCAGACTTTGGCGAATTATGACCGTAAGACTGATAGGTATATTCCCGTTTCCCAATCTGATCTGAAGTTTGATAAGTTAAACTCCATGATCTGGGACCCTTCAGGAGGGCTATGGTTGGCAACAGACGGGGGGCTTTATTTTCTTCATTTTGATACACCTGATTTGTTTTTTTACCAACTGGAGACAGATTCAGGCAACAATGAACTGATGTCTGTCACACAAATTATCCATCAGGGAGATACCACTGTTTGGCTGGGGAGCTGGGGCAAGGGGATTAAAATATGGAAGCCAGAGACCGGAGAGGTGAATTCGGACTGGGTCAGAAAGGGAATGCCATCAAAGCCTGAGTTTTCGCAGGTATGGCGAATACATTATGATCAAAAAAGGGAGCTGGTCTGGGTTGGACTTCAAAAGGGAATCTTGCAGGTAATCGATCTGAAAACCCGGAAATCCACATTTGTCCAGCCAGAGGCCTTTGGTGGATCTACGATCAGGGCTATCGCTCAAGACGATAAGGACCAGATCTGGTTTGGAACTCAAAATGGGACAATAATAAAATATGCCGGAGAGGGATTCAGTCTTGATGGATTCCAGAGATTCCGAAAACTGAATGGAATAATTCCTCAAATAGTAGTCAGCAAAGATCAAAAAGTCTGGGTCACTTCGGCCAGTGAAGGGGTATATGTCTTTGAGCCTGACAATGGAAAAATGATCAGACACCTCGATCAATCCATCCTGAGTTCATCAAATATTAAAAATATTCTACAGCTGAATGACAGTATTTATCTGATCGGATCAGATTTGCTCAATAAGTACAATGTAGTTACCGGCAAAAACCAGGTTTTCTCACATTCAGATGGTTTGCTGAGCAATATGATATCCCATATGGAATCCGACCTAGACGGTCTGGTCTGGATCTATACCCCGAATGGTCTGACCCGATTTGATGCGTTGACTAATTCTTTTTCTTCGTTTGGTAAGAACCATTTCTTCGCCCACCTTCCCAATGATGGACATTCAGGAACCAGATTCGATGATGGTCAACTGGCTTTTGTAAGTAACAATGCACTGCTGATTTTTAATCCTCTTCAGTTTGACCGGAATCTTAACCCACCAAAACCAGTGATTACCGGTATTGAGCTTTTTGGGGAATACCTAGGATTTGCTACTGATACAGATATGCAACGTAGCTTTGATTCCCACCAAAACAGCCTTTCCTTTGATTTTAATGTACTGAATTTCCCAATCCAAGATCGCTTCAATTATTACTACCGATTGGTAGGAGCAGATCAAAACTGGATTCAATCAAAGGGAAGCTTTAAGGCTGTGTATTCCCTTTTACCCCCAGGTGAATATCAGTTTGAAGTAAAGACAGCCAATGAGTTGGGGGCATTTTCTGAAGTAGCGGTTTATCCTTTTGAGATCAAACCAAGTTTGGTTCAAACTTGGTGGTTCAAAGCATTCCTAGCTTTGATTTTTCTAGGAATCGTAGTCCTGATCTATCGCATGCATATTTATCGGATTTTAGAACTGGTCAAGATCCGGGGTCGACTTGCCAGGGATCTTCATGATGACATGGGGTCCACACTCAGCACGATAAATATTCTGAGCTCTATGGCCAAGACCAAACTGGGGACTGATCCCGCAAAGACCAGCGAGTTCTTATCCAAGATTTCAGAAAACAGCCAGCGGATGATGGAGTCCATGGATGATATCGTTTGGAGCATCAAGCCCCAAAATGATTCAATGGAAAAACTCATTGCCCGAATGAGAGAGTTCGGAAATCAGGTTCTTGAGAGCAAAGACATCGTTTTTTCGATAGAAATGGAAGAAAGGGTGCTCGGGCTAAAACTCAGCATGGATGCCAGAAGAGATCTTTTTCTGATTTTCAAGGAAGGAATAAACAATGCGGCCAAATACTCCGCCGCCTCTCGGGTGTTTATTTCCTTCAAAATCGAAGGGGCTTATTTCATCATGCGGATTCGGGATTATGGCAAAGGCTTTGATCTTGAGAACTTGGGAGATGGAAATGGCCTGGAGAACATGAAAAAACGGGCTGCTAATCTGAATGGAGTGCTTGAGATCATTACTGAACCTGAAAAGGGAACGGAGTTGAAATTGAAAGTCCAACTCTAATCGCCTTAATATGTGATTGAAAGCTAAATTATAGCGCCTTACCTTTGGGAAATAATTGAAAGAAGCCATGATAAAACTCTTAATCTATGAAGACAATCCTCAGCTCAGGGAAGGCCTGACCATGCTGATTGATGGCAGCGAGGGTTTCAGTGTAATGGCTTCGTTTAAAAATTGCTCAAACATTGCGACGGAAATCAAAATGTATTCGCCTGACGTGGTGCTCATGGATATAGATATGCCTGTCGTAAATGGCTTGGAGGGTCTGAAAATTATCCGGCAGATCAGTGATGAAGTAAAAGTAATCATGCTTACTGTATTCGATGATCATCAGAATATTTTCGAGGCGCTTAAAAGCGGAGCGAATGGTTATATTCTGAAAAAAACGCCACCTGCCAAGTTATTGGAATACATACAGGAGGCAGCGACAGGCGGTGCTCCGATGACTTCTTCTGTAGCCTCTCAGGTCTTGAAAATGTTTTCGCAGCTGAATTCTACTTCGGAAAATGATTACAACCTGACTGATAGGGAAAAGGAGGTACTTCAGTTGTTGGTCAATGGCTATTCCTACAAAATGATTGCAGGAGAAATGTTCATTGCCATCGACACGGTGCGCTCTCATATCAAAAAGATCTATGAGAAGCTTCATGTGAATTCTAAAAGCGAGGCAGTAGCCAAGGCTTTTCGGGACAAAATCGTCTAATTTTTTTACCGATTTTTTTAAAACTCCTCTCTACAGGGAGTTTTTTTGTTTTTCAGGATCACATGAAATGTGATAATCCAAGACACAATCCCCTATTTTTCACTCATTTATGTGATTTTCCTGCACTTCGATATCCTTGATATTTGTAATACAATATTTCAAATAAAGGATTATGAAAACTTTTCTGAGAATCACTTTTCTGCTTTGGGGAATAACTGTATGTCTGGATTCAAATCCCGAAAAAAAATCGGAAAACGCCATTCTGGATGATTCTCAAAAATCACCCATTTATGTGAGGGAAATGACATATCTCACTATGGGTGAAAATCGTGAAAGATTAGATCAGCCAAAGAATCCTTTTTAGAGTATAAAATCAACTTTTAATGTAATCCCAACACTATCATGAAAAATTGTTTGGTTAACTGGAAATCCACTTCCTCCGTCTGCAACTTATCGGTAGACCAGTTGTTTTTAGGTTGCTTGGCGCAAAATCCAAGTACGCAGCGTGAGCTGTTCGACCGACTCTATCACAAAATGCTAAATATCTGCCTCAGATATGTCTCTGATACCGCTGCTGCAGAGGATGTACTGCTGGTCGCTTTCCGAAAGGTATTCGACCGAATTGGTCAATTCCGCCAAACCGGAAGCTTTGAAGGATGGATTAGAAGAATCGTGGTCAACGAATGTCTAATGCATCTGGAAAAGGAATCACAGGTGTGGAAAGAATGCGACTTGGAAAAAATCAACTGTCCATCCAATCAGGCCAGTCCGGAGGACTCGCTTCATTGGGAGGATCTGATCAAAACGATGGAATCTCTGCCAAGCGGTTATCGCAAAGTATTTGAACTGTTTGTGTTAGAAGGCTTAAGTCATGAAGAAATTGGAAAGCAGCTCAAAATTTCTGAAAATACTTCTAAATCTCAGCTTAGCAGAGCAAGAGTACAACTCCAACGATTGCTCCGATTTGATCCAAGGCAAAACTGATTATTTGGCCTTTAGGCCAGGAAAATATACTAAACCAACTACTTCGAATGCCAATTACGAATGGATTTGAAAGCGTGAGTCCGAGAACCCCGATGTTAATCGTGGGTTCTCGTCGTTTTTATGAGCGGGCGTTTTCCAACATGCTCAACGATCTGTTTGAACTATTCTATTTTGATCAACAAGGCTTCATTGAAAACACCCATTTGAAAGAAAGTGCCTATGAAAACCTTGATCAAATCGTGGCTGAGATTGAAACTTTTAGAATAGCAAATTCACTCGAAAGGTTTATTCTTTTCGGACATAGTGGACATGCTTACATGGCTTTGGAGTATAGCAAGGCCTACTCGGATCATCTGTTGGGATTGGTCCTCTGTGGCTGCAGCCCGGATTTAAGTAACTCCACACACCAGGCTGCTTTGGATTATTTCGAGGAACTGGCAGATTTGGTTCGGAAGGAGATCTTTCTGGATGACATGTCCCGATTAGAAGACCGCATCAAAGCTGAGCCTGATTTGAGATTCATCCATTTTGTCCTTTGCCAAAGAGCCAAAAACTGGTATGATCCTGAGTACGATGCCGCTTGGCTTTGGGAAGGAATTGCTACCCATTTACCAACTCTGGATTATGTCTGGGGCAAGCTTTTCGCAGCGTATTCTCCAAAAAACAACCTTGAAAAAATCGATTGCCCTGTTTTATTTCTTCAAGGTAAATTTGACTTTGTGGCAGGACCAGCATCGCTCTGGGACCCTTATTTACCTTATTTCAAAAATCAGGAAACAAAACATTTCCTCTACAGCGCACACTATCCTATGCTGGATGAGCCGAGAAGATTCCGACAGATGCTATTGGAATGGTTTATAAATATTAATCAATAGTAATATTCTTAATATTTGCGCTGAAGAGTGATTTACATGATCGGGTGCATTATGGATCAAAAAAACCTCCACGGTTTGGTGGAGGTTTTTTGAAAAAAATGTCTTCTAAAAAAATCTATTCCCAGGCTAAAATATTCTCACCGGCTATTCCGTCAAAAGTCAGATTCGTGAATCTCAAAAAGTCTGAAAATTGCTTGGTTACGGCGATTCCGTGCTGGCCTGATTTTCCAATTTTTGTGTTTTGAATAAGAAGCGATCCCTGCGGAGAATTATCCACTGTGATTGCTGCGGAGAAGTTACCTGTCTTAGCTTTCCCTCCGTGAAGGATTTCAGCATTTCGAATTACATTTTGAGCATGATTGGTGGAGTAAGTGATTCCATACCAAGATCCGGGAGTTTCTTTTATTCCTTTAATAATAACTGGATTCCCTGCCGCACCTTCGATATTCAGATAGCTCAATCGGCCATTTGCGTCTTCCACATTGATAAAGGCTCCTTCCTGCATCTTGATGATCACTCCTGCCTTGATTCGCATGCCTGATTGAATCTCCAGAGTTTTATTTAAGCCCTTAATGACATAGGGAATTCGCTGAGCAAAACCTTTCCAAACGATTTCACCTCCATCTTTTGCTAAGGGATTTGCTCCATCCACCAATACTTCGTTTTGTCCATTGTCCTCCATGAAAGTGAGGTAATCAATATGTTCTACCAATTGAGCCGAAACTGATATTGGATTTAAAAGGTGATTTTTAATTGTGTTTCCCATTGTGGTCAGGGTCATATTGCTGGCAGTTGCCTCCAGACCATACCCTTTTCCTTCATTCAAAATAGTATTGAATAGCTTTAGATTTCCTCCATTGCCCACTTTGATTGTCGCCGCGTCCGATCCGGAGATAGCAGAGCTTCCTGCATGTTTGATATGTGCAAAGCCAATACTACTCATTCTGCCTTGGGAATTTTCGATATAAATTCCTTTCCAGGCACCTTTGGCTTTGGTCATTCCTTCAATGACTACCGGAAGATTTTGCTCCCCTAAAATCCGTAAAACCGAGCCGGAAAGCACTTGAATTGCTTTATCATTTGCCATATTCAGGTGCGCTGCATTGGACAATACAAGCGAAGATCCATTGTAGATGTAGAGATCTTCCAAAACATCATAAGGCACATTATAATTTGGCCAGAAATTTTCCAATCCACTTAGGATTTTTCCTTCTGTGATCTGAATAGCTCCGCCACTAAATTCATTGCCATAAGAAACATGAGTCATGAGTTGGGCAGGAATTCTTAACGGAGAAATACTATTGTCGAAGATTTTGCTGCTTTTGAACTCTGAGATCAAGGATCCGATTTCAAACCATAATCCTACTCCCTGATTGTGATGAATAGAAGAGTGATTGAGAAACAATTTCGCATTTGGGCCTACCTGAATGCCATAGCCAAGCTTTCCGGCATCTCTTACTTCAATACCGGCTAGGTACTCCGCTGGGTTTTTAGAGAGAATTTTGATTCCATCCCAATATCCTTTTTGAGCTACTTTGCCTTGAAAAATAATGGGAAGTGTTTCTGAAAGGAAGGAATAGGCTTTCAGAGCACCATTTTCAGCGATTGTCAATCCGGTACCTTCTTCAAATCCGATCCGTACTCCAGGTTCTACAGTAAGTTTTGCTCCACTTACGAGGATGTCTTTGGTGACGAGATAATCTAACTTGTTTGGATCTGAAATGAATACATTGGTCAGGGTTCTGTCCTGAAGAATATCTGCATTGATAATGATGGGATTCTGATTGGAAGCATTTTCCATCACAGTGACTTTTACCAAATCCTGCGATTTCAATGTACCCATGGTCAACGTAAGTTTGAAGATATACTCCCCAGCCTGATCCGGATTGAAGGTAGCAAGGATCTGATTAGAATTCTGAATTCCTATGGTACTGGATTCCGGTTTGCTGACGATCTCCCAAGAAATCTGTAATCCCTGCCCATTCATCAATGAGGCAGATCCATCGAGAGAAAAAGGATGCCCTTTTTCGATAGATCGATCTTCTCCTGCCTTTGCGATCAAAGGAGGCGTAGGGTTATTGGTTAACGTGACTTTGACCGTATCCTGATGTTGCCAAGTCAAATAGGAAATGGTCAAGGTAATCACGTATTCACCAGGAAGACTTCCTTTAAATTGTGCCAAAGCTTCTTGCTGTCCTTCGAGTGTGAACGTAGAGCCATTTGGTTTGGAAGTCACTTCCCATTTGTAGGAGACCGGCTTTCCAGCCGTATTTTTGGATAAGCTACCGTCCAAAACGGCATCAAATCCCACGAAACCGGCGACAGGATCGCCTGCTTCTGCAGTCAAAGGATTTACTGGATTGAAATCCTCCTGCTCACAGCTCAATAGAGCAAACATCGTAAACAGCAACAATGCCGTTTGTTGTAGTCTGGTTTTCATTTTTAAGTTGGTTTAATTTTTAAAAAAAATGTGTTTTCCGTAACATGATGGAGAAATCAGGGACTGGGTTGCACTGCTCAAAAATTATGTATCAAAAAAATGGTTCTCCGCTAAAATTTTGACCTTCTAGATTATAAAAAAAGGCTTTCCCCCGTTTGAGAGAAAGCCTATCTGATAAATTATTATTGGGAGATCAATCCTGTCCTCCCTTTCGGGTAGGGGATCTCATGGTAGGCCAGGTGGTAGGATTTCCACTTCTGTCTAGCGGAACTCGTACTTCTCTTGATACCATGGCAGGCTCTTCGCAAGCCATATAAACCATGATAGCAGCCAGGATCACGTTGTTCTGCACATCGTCAAATACGATTTTATCATAGGTATCCAGGTTGGTATGCCAAGTATAATTGTAATAAGACCAGCTCAAAGAGCTTAGAGAAAATGCAGGAACTCCGGCTGCCACAAAAGAAGCATAATCGGATCCACCACCACCGGGATTTCCAGGAAATGTAGTTTCTATATCTTTAGTGATTTCCCGAGGGACTTTATTCATCCATCTGCCTAAGTATTCGTAACTCTCCACGAAGCCTTGTCCGGAAATATTCGCCACTCGGCCAGTTCCGTTGTCCTGATTGAAAAGTGCCTGGATTTTTTCCATCATTTCAGGATGATCTTCTACAAAAGCCCTTGAACCATTCAGACCCTGCTCTTCTGAGCCCCAATGGCCTACCAGAATAGTACGCTTTGGATTTGGATACATTTTCTTTAATACGCGCATCACCTCCATCATCATGATCGTACCTGTACCGTTGTCAGTTGCGCCGGTAGCACCATCCCAGGAATCAAAGTGCGCAGAAAGCATCACATATTCCTCAGGCTTTTCCGTTCCTTTGATTTCAGCAATCGTATTGAATGTAGGAACTACACCTGTTTCTTTGGATTGTGCATTCAAACTTATCATCGGTTTTTTCCCACTCTCTGCCAATCTGAATAACAGCCCATAATCTTCAAGCGAAATATCAACAGTAGGTACTTTCTTGGTAGAGGCAGAGAAAATCTTGTTTGCGCCGAATCCCTGAGACCAATAAGAAGTGATGATGCCCAGTGCTCCAGCGTCTTCAAGGGCCATAGGAAGTTCTCTTCGGCCTTTACCTG
>CAZFSC010000063.1:14229-19046 GCA_964521585.1 uncultured Limnohabitans sp. | reverse complement strand
AATAACCCGCAAACCTAATTTTTCCTCACCTTCATCAGCACTCGGAAAAGTACCCCCTCAGGCGATTGACCTTGAGGAAGCGGTATTGGGAGCTTTGATGCTCGAAAAAGATGCGCTGACCAACGTGATCGATATCTTAAAAGTAGAAAGCTTTTACAAGGATGCTCATCAAGTCATTTTTCAGGCAATTTTGGATCTGTTTACTGACAGCCAGCCAATTGATTTGCTTACTGTCACTGCCCAATTGCGGAAAAACGGGAGTTTGGAAGTAGCCGGAGGAGCATTTTATATTACAGAGCTAACCTCAAAAGTAGCTTCAGCTGCCAACATAGAGTACCATGCCCGAATTATTACCGAGCAATCCATCAAGCGGGAAATGATCAGGATATCCTCGGACATTCAGCGGGATGCCTATGAAGAGACCACCGACGTATTCGAGCTTCTGGATAAGATGGAGCAAAGTTTGTTTGAGATTTCTGAAAAGAATATTCGGAAAAATTATTCGGATATGAAGTCTATTATGCGGGAGGCAATCATAGAACTTGAAGCCCGAAAACTTCAAAAAGACGGTCTTACCGGGGTTCCTTCCGGATTTACTGCTCTGGATCGTGTGACCTCAGGCTGGCAAAAATCCGATTTGGTTATTATCGCTGCGAGACCTGCAATGGGTAAAACCGCTTTTGTACTTTCGGTTTTACGGAATGCTGCCGTGGATCACAACAAACCTGTCGCGATTTTTTCTCTAGAAATGTCCTCAGTACAATTGGTGAATCGATTGATCAGCTCGGAAGCGGAATTGGACTCAGAAAAAATAAAAAAGGGTTCGCTAGCGGAGCATGAATGGGCGCAATTGGTTCATAAAACCGCCAAACTTTCCAAAGCACCTTTGTTTGTGGACGATACGCCGGCATTGTCAATTTTGGAATTGAGGGCTAAATGCAGAAAGTTAAAGGCCCAACACGATATACAGATGATCGTGATCGATTACCTGCAGCTGATGTCTGGTGATTCCAAAGGGGGGGGAGGAGGAAATCGAGAGCAGGAAATCGCCAGTATTTCCAGGGCATTAAAGAAAATCGCCAAAGAATTGGAGGTTCCTGTCATCGCCCTATCCCAATTGTCAAGAGCCGTAGAGACAAGAGGAGGGGACAAAAGACCTCAACTTTCGGATTTGAGAGAATCAGGAGCAATTGAGCAAGATGCCGATATGGTGATGTTTCTTTATCGTCCGGAATACTATGGAATCACTGAGGATGAGGATCATAATTCCACTCAAGGCGTTGGTGAAGTGATTATTGCCAAGCATCGGAATGGCTCTTTAGATACCGTTAAACTCCGATTTATCGGAAAATACACTAAATTCACAGATTTGGATCATTTTGGAGGAATGTCAAATCCCTCCACACAAAATGAACTTTACCGCCCAAGTTTTGCCAGTCAATCCAGTGGTGTTTCTGAGTTTGATAGTGGCAATACAATTAAACTTCAGAGCCGGGCCAACGATGATACCGATGACCTGTTAGACCGTAATGATAGGCCAACTTCATTTTAAAACAGACCCACGATGAAAGCTATAACTTTGGACCAATCTCTTGATTCCAAACTCAAAATAACTGATGTGGAAAACCGGCTTTTAGAACCGGGGGAAGTTAGGATATTGATCAAGGCCGCTGCCTTAAACCATCGGGATGAATGGTGCAGACAAGGACGTTACCCCAAACTCAAAGACGGTGTCATACTGGGATCCGATGGCGCAGGTACAATTAGTGAAATCAGCGAAGGTGTGTCCGAAGACTGGATCGGAAGGGAAGTGATCATCAATCCCAGTCTGAATTGGGGTAAAAACCAAAAGGTTCAGGATCCTTCGTTTGAGATTTTAGGCATGCCAAGAAATGGTACTCTTGCGCAATCCATAGCTGTGCCTGTAGATCGGGTACATCCTAAGCCTGCACATTTGACTTGGGAAGAGGCTGCCGCTTTGCCTTTGGCAGGTTTGACTGCTTTCCGGGCTGTTAGTTATCAAGGTGAACTTCAAAAAGGACAAAACCTACTGGTGACTGGTTTCGGTGGAGGAGTGGCCCAGTTTGCGGCGCAATTTGGTTTAGCTTTAGGTGCAAATCTCTATGTAAGTAGCAGTGATCCGGATAAAATAGGCAAAGCTATAGAATTGGGTGCGGTCAAAGGCTTCAATTACACAGAAAAAGACTGGATATCCAAGGCTAAGGAAACTGTAGATGGCTTTGACTTAATTATCGACAGTGCTGCCGGGGATACGCTGAATGAGCTGATCCAAGTCGTTAAGCCTGGAGGAAAAATTGTCTTCTACGGAGCTACGCTTGGAAATCCCTCCAAATTGGAGGCGAGAAAAATTTTTTGGAATCAGATCAAAATAATCGGCACGACCATGGGCTCTGATTCCGATTTTGAAGCTATGCTTAATCTGGTGAACCAGCATAAGATCAAGCCTCTGGTAGATTCTATCTACACATTTGATCAGGCGGAACTGGCTTTCGATAGAATGAAGGCTGGAAAACAATTGGGAAAAATAGTTCTCATTCCTCAGACTGCTTGATAGGTCTCTAGAAATTCCTTTCTGGCTACCCGATAAATCTCATCTTTGGTAGGAGGAATAATAAGATAGTCACCCACTCTGACAAACATCGTGTCCTTCCAAGGTGCTTCAAATTCTAGCTTCTCAGGTTTTTCAAAGTGATTGAGATCCTCTAAGCTAAATTCATAGCCATACATGACGCCTTTTGGTTTATAAGAGGCCCAACCTCCGCCCAATGAATTGACCATTTCATACTTGGATTCAAAGGTTTCGGGTTTCACCAAATATTTTTCTTCTGAGCTAGTCTGATTTTCTACCAGCCAATCGCCCTTTGTGGCGGTGTTGCGGGTTTCTTCGCCGTCACTGGTTTTAGTAATTACCAAAAGTCCTGGATCAGCCTTTTTAGCACGGATAAGGCTTTTTTTCCGATATTTTTTTGCGTTCTTTTCAAAAATGGGAAGGAAATAATCCAACATTTTTTTCTGGGTCACCATATTTTCACAAAGATCTTAGGGGATTTGAACTCAAAATGTACAAAACAATGCTGGAAATAAGTTGAAAGAAGCGACTGATTTTTATCAGCTGTCCAGATCATTTTCAAAAAGAAAATTTTGATATGAATTCTGGAGTTCCCGACCTATTTTTTCATTTTTCTGATCCTTTGCCAATTCGATTCCTAGCGTAAAAATTTGCTTTGCACGATCTAAACTTCCCCTCTCAGCAAAGAAATGTGCGGCGGCATAATAGGTAGGGAGATAACTTTTATGAGTTGCGAGTAGTTTATCAAAAAGAACTTCAGTCCGGTCAGGTTCAGATTCCTGATATTCCAAGGCTAGCGCATACCAATTGAAGGGATTTTCAGGTTCCTCTTCTGTAAATTGTTGGAGAAGCTTGATTCGGTCCAAATTGCCCATGAATAGTTTTTTTCTTTAAGTCCTTACTGTTAATTTCACGTGAAATAAAACTAAAATAACCTAAATCTAAACCAATGAAGATTCTTGTTTGTATCACCCACGTACCAGATACGACCTCTAAGATTCAGTTTACTGCCAACAATACCAAGTTTGACAGCACCGGAGTTCAATATATCATTGGACCATACGATGATTATGCGCTTGCCAGAGCAGTGGAATTGCGGGATCAGACCGGAGGTAAGCTTACTGTTCTGAACGTTGGCGAGGCTGAGACTGAACCTACCTTGAGAAAAGCACTGGCAATTGGTGCTGATGAGGCAATACGAGTTAATTCTCACCCAAAAGATTCATTTTTCGTTGCTAAGCAAATTGCTCATTACGCCAAAGAAGGTGATTATGATTTGATCCTCATGGGGAGAGAGTCCATTGACTTCAATGGAGGAATGGTCCACGGTATGGTAGGTGAAATGTTGAATATGCCCTCATTCTCTCCTGTGATGAAACTTGAAATCGATGGAACTACTGTTAAAATGGCCCGGGAAATCGAGGGTGGAAAAGAACACCTGGAGGCTTCATTGCCGCTGATTGCAGGATGTCAGGAACCTATCGCAGAATGGAAAATCCCCAACATGAGAGGTATCATGTCGGCAAGGACTAAACCGCTCAATGTGGTAGAACCCGTAACTGATGAAACAATGGCGGAAACTATCGGATATCAACTTCCCCCAGCTAAAGGATCAGTCAAACTGATCGATAAGGACAATGTAGGAGAGCTTGTGAAACTTTTGAAAAACGAAGCAAAAGTAATTTAACAAACCCCAATTAACTCATTATAAATAAAGATAATATGTCATTACTAGTATATATAGAACACGCCGACGGAAAGGTTAAAAAGACCAGTCTGGAAGCTGTTGCTTTTGCAAGTGCATTAAGTAATCAAACCAGTGAAGGTGATGTGATAGCTGTAGCCTTAGGAAGTATTTCCGAAGATGAACTGGCAGCGGTTGGTGGAGCCGGTGCAGGAAAAGTTTTGCATGCCGGAGATTCCAGATTGGATGCTGGAGTCATCCAGGCGCACGCCTCCGCAGTGGCTCAGGCGTTTGAAAAAGTGGGAGCAAAGACGTTGGTTTTGGCAAAATCTTCTCTTGGTGACGCAGTGGCAGCTAGATTAGCCATCAAATTAAATGCAGGCTTGGTTTCGAATGTGGTCGAGCTTCCTAAAACCTCAGGAGATTACATCGTAAAACGAAGTATATACACTGGTAAAGCCTTTGCAGAAACCAAACTGACTACTGAGAATAAAATTTTGGCGATCAAGAAAAATGCCATCGACTTGGTACAGAATGATTCCA
>CAZFSC010000063.1:0-14129 GCA_964521585.1 uncultured Limnohabitans sp. | reverse complement strand
CATCACGAGCACGTGGGACAAACAGGAGTTAAAGTTGCACCAAGTTTATATATTGCGATTGGAATTTCCGGAGCCATTCAGCATCTTGCCGGTGTAAACGCATCAAAATATATTGTAGTAATTAATAAAGACCCAGAAGCACCGTTTTTCAAAGCCGCAGATTATGGGATTATTGGGGATGCATTTGAAGTAGTACCAAAACTAAATGAAGCATTAAAAGCTGAATTGTAAATTTTGTGGAGAAACTTATAGAACTGGAGATTTTAGGACTTTCCTCCAACCATTCGCAGTCAGGATCATTTACTCTGATTTTAGGAGAAGTAAATGGGACTAGACGGCTGCCTATCGTGATCGGAATGTTCGAAGCTCAAGCGATTGCATTAGAAATTGAAAAAATCATCCCGAATAGACCGATGACACATGATCTATTCAAATCATTTGCTCATGGCTTCAATTATGAAATCGACAGGATTATTATCACAGACATGAAAGAAGGGGTTTATTATGCGAAGATCAAATGCAAAAGCGAAACGATCGAAGCAGAAATAGATTCCAGACCTTCCGATGCGATAGCCATTGCAATCCGTTTTGGATCAGCTGTCTACTGTACCGAAAAGGCTATGGCAGAAGGCGCAGTGGATCATACTGAATTAGATTCAAAAGAAGAAAAAGCCCCCGAAAAACAACAAAGTCAGAAGTTTGTCACAAAAAAAGAACCTTCCTTAAAAGATTTTACTTTGGACAAGCTCAATCAGATGCTGGAAAAGGCGATCAACAATGAAGATTATGAACGCGCAGCCCGGATTAGAGATGAAATAAATAAGAGAAATTAATAGAATTAAGGCCTGAAGCAATTCAGGCTTTTTTTATAGATGCTATTTCTTATTTTTACGCCTTCCTATATAAAAAGTACTTAATGGATTATTTGAGAGGTGTTTTTGGTTTGGCCGTTATCGTCTTACTGGCATTTATTTTTTCAAGCGATAAAAAAAGAATTGATTGGCGGTTGGTTGGGATTGGGATTCTGCTACAATTGATTTTTGGTTTCTTGATTACCAAGGTTCCCATTGTAGCACAAGGTTTTGCTTTATTGAGTGAGGCTTTTGTCAAGTTTTTGAGCTTTTCAAGAGATGGGGCTGCTTTTATTTTTGGGGATTTGGCCGGAGATGGGTTCGGATTCATTTTCGCATTTCAGGTTTTACCTACCATTATCTTTTTCTCAACAGTATCGGCTGGGTTATATTATTTAGGGATTCTTCAAAAGGTTGTTTTTGGTATCGCCTGGGTAATGGCCCGAACTATGCGATTATCAGGGCCTGAGAGCCTTTCGGCTGCAGGGAATATTTTCCTTGGACAAACTGAAGCACCCCTGTTGGTCCGACCTTTCATTCCGGACATGACCCGGTCCGAACTCATGTGTCTGATGACAGGAGGGATGGCTACGATTGCCGGAGGAGTTTTGGCAGGATACGTGGCATTCTTGGGAGGAGATAGTCTGGAAGAACAAAGTCGCTTTGCCGCATATCTGTTAGGTGCTAGTATCATGAATGCACCGGCTGCAATCGTGATGTCCAAAATGTTTATTCCTGAAGTGAATAAGGATAAGGTTGAAGAAAAGCTAGAAGTCAACAAAGAGAGTATTGGCGTGAATTTAATTGATGCCATGTCCAACGGTGCTTCAGAAGGTTTAAAATTAGCACTGAATGTGGGTGCTATGCTTCTTGCTTTCATTGCTGTGATCGCAGCGCTCAATTATGTTTTGGCAGGCTTAATCGGAGAATATACCGGTCTGAATACGTTTGTCATCAATTCAACAGGAGGACAGTTTCAAGGATTTTCCTTGGAGTACTTGTTTGGTCAAGTCTTCCGGGTCTTTGCATGGGTGATTGGAGTAGACTGGGTGGATACTTTACAAGTGGGAAGCCTTTTGGGTCAGAAGACTGTTATCAATGAATTTGTTGCCTATCTCAGTCTTTCGGACATGAAAGAAATGGGAACTTTGAACTCCAAGTCCATTGTGATTGCCACCTATGCGCTTTGTGGTTTTTCCAACTTTTCTTCAATTGCAATCCAATTGGGGGGAATCAGTATCATAGCCCCTAATCAACAAGGAAACCTGAGCCGGTTAGGACTCAGGTCTCTTTTGGCTGCCTCTTTGGCCTGTCTGATGACTGCTACGATTGCAGGGATGCTATTTGGGTAATCCAGGATTTCAAAATTAATTTCTCAGCAATTGGATTTTGCTGGTGAATCAAATTTCGATTTAAAATTACTGCTGACCATAAAGTGATTTTCCAGCTTCCTCATATTTATCTCCCGCCATCCAGATAGGCCGCTCAGGGTTGTTTGCAATGTTTTGTGCAGCAAGAATAAAGGATTTCCAATATAAGGTCACATAATCAAGATCTAAGGACTCGAATTGATCTCCTGCTTTGTGATAATATTTATTGATCTGGTCATCGAAGGAAGTGAAGCCAAGGCTGAAAGTCGGAGCAGGGATTCCTTTTTTCGCAAAATTCACATTATCAGAACGATCGTATAATCCTTGCTCTGGCGCCGGATCCGGAATGGCCTTAAGACCAAATTCTGAAACAGCTTCACTTATCAGATTGTCAGCAGACGTTCTTCCCAGGCCTATTACTGTGATCACGGAAGTATCATTGTATCCGGCTCCGTCAATATTGAGGTTGTAAATAATTTGGTCCAAGGGTACCAGCGGATTTTCTGCAAAATAAGCAGAGCCTAGAAGCCCTTTTTCTTCTGCTGTCCAAAGCGCAATCAGAACAGATCTTTTCGGCGGATTT
Source organism: uncultured Limnohabitans sp. (assembly GCA_964521585.1). Classification (GTDB taxonomy): domain Bacteria; phylum Bacteroidota; class Bacteroidia; order Cytophagales; family Cyclobacteriaceae; genus Algoriphagus. The sequence goes on along the minus strand of CAZFSC010000063.1, from coordinate 11,325 downwards.
TCTGCAAAATAACGTGCTGCATTCATGACGGCTACGGTTCCTACGGCATTGTCACGGGCGCCATTGTAAATCGTATCTCCTTCAATATCAGCTTTTCCAACTCCGACATGGTCGTAATGTGCTGAAAGCAGTAGATATTCATTTTTCAGTTCAGGATCTGTTCCTTCGATCCAGGCCATTACATTTTTGCCTTCAATTGGCTTATTTTCTTTCCCTTCAATTTCAAGATTTGCAGTCGCTTTGCCGTCTTTGAACTGCTTTTGAAAATTGTTTTTCACATCTTCTACCCAGATGTACGGCATTTTGCTTGACTCACCCTTGTCAATCAATAATTGAGTCCGATTCAAATAGTTTGAAATCAAAGGCCAGGGGATCGAAGGAATGTTGAATCGCTCAATGACTGCGATTGCTCCGGCTTCCTCGGCAAGTTTTGACTTTTTTGCTCCCAAATTGAATAGATCGGCAGGACTCATTTGATCAGGGGCTCCCACATTGGTGACAAGGATTTTTCCGTTTAAATCTTTTCCTTCCAGATCTGAAGCAAGGCCAAAGCCTACTTCTACCAATTCATAAGTTCCGGAAATTCCTTCTCCATTGATTACCAGCATATTTTTTCCCTGTTCGTACCGCTCATTTTCAATTTTCATTACCCCACTTTGAGGGGGAGCCGACATCACAAAAGGGATATTCTGAAAAAATCCATCTGCTCCGGGTAGCGGTTTTGCTCCGATTTCTTTAAGCTGACCAGCAATATAATCATAGGCCAAAGAGATCTCAGGGCGAATCGGATCTCTTCCCATCAGTTCATCAGAAGACAGATAGCGTAGATCTTTCAGGGCAGTTTCCCGCTCAAATTTTTTTTCTATATCTCTTTGCTGCGCTGAAGAAGCCAAAGCAAACGCCGCGGCGAATGCCAAACTCAAAATCGGTTTTTTCATAGTATTATTTTTTTATTAAGGAAAGGCCATCCAAAATCTCACGAGATATTTAGTCATTCTGTATTTGAAGAAGTCTTCTGGCAGGGTTTCTTACGAAATAAATTTAGGAACCTAAAGTAAATAAAATACAAAAGAGATGGTGAAATAGACTTCCTAATTGTCCTTAAATCTTTATTCTTATACTTTACAGACCCAGATCGAGGATGCTTTTTTGAAAATGCACTGGAATTCCAGCGGTAATACTTAAGTCTTGATCGGAAAAAGGATGTCGGAAGGTGAGGTTTTGAGCGTGAAGGAGTAGATTTTCCATTTTGAAGTGATTGGCAAAAAATTGATTTTGTTTATTGTCCCCGTGCTTTTTATCACCGATTATATAATGTCTCAGATGCGCTAAATGCCTTCTAATTTGATGAGTACGTCCAGTTTCAGGCTTTAGCTCCAGCAACGAATACCGACTAGTGGAATATCTTCCGGTACTGTCAAAAGGAATTTCCGAATCAGAAAGTACCCGGTAAGAGGTTTGTGCTTCCTGCTTTTTGTTGGATCGCTCGGTCGTCAGGGGGTAGTCGATCATTGCCTCTTTGATTTGTGGGATACCTCTCACGATTGCCAAGTAGGTTTTCTGAATCGATCTGTCCATAAACTGTGCTTTGAGAAGGGGTAGAACCTCCTCCTTCTTGGAGAAAAGCAAAACGCCACTAGTGGGCCTGTCCAGGCGATGAACAGGGGACACCCGCTGTCCAATCTGATCCCGAAGCAGTTGTACCGCAAAAACCGTCTCCTCAGCAGCAATAGCAGTGCGGTGCACCAATAGACCCGAAGGTTTATTGATTGCAATTAAGTATTCATCTTCGTAAAGGATTTCGAGCACCGGAGAATTGAAATTCTGAATTAAAAATTTGAAATGTATGTAAATAAGCAAAGTCTAGAGATTCATACTTCCTAGACTCTCAGTTTATTAAAATATTGTACCTGAACCAATGCACTCTGCACCATTATACCAGGCTACAAATTGACCGGAGGCAATTCCCTTTTGAGCTTGGTCAAACAGGACATAAAGCCCATTTTCCCTTTGGATCAATGTAGCTCCGGTCAATGGTTGCCGGTAGCGGATACGGGCCTGATAACGGGCAGATTCTCCGACTTTTAATAGCAAATCTTCCCGAATCCAATGGATTTCATTTGACTCCACAAATAGTGCATCCCGCAACAATCCCGGATGATCTTCGCCCAGTCCGGTATAGATGATATTTTTCTTTGTGTCTGTGGCAATGACAAATAACGGCCTTCCTGTTCCGCCCACTTGAAGTCCTTTACGTTGTCCTACGGTAAAGTAATGAGCTCCATTGTGTTCGCCCAAAACTTTTCCCTGCTCCGGTGAATACTGCAGCGGCATGGCTAATGCATCAAGTGTCTCTTGCTCAAATTCCTCAGGAGCAATTCCCTCGGGGATTTTTGACTTTTCATAAATCTCCAAATCTTCCGGAATGACAACGATTTTTCCTTTTTTGGGCTTCAATTGTTGCTGTAGAAACTCAGGAAGGCGGACTTTACCGATAAAGCACAAACCTTGACTGTCTTTCTTTTCCGCGGTTATCAAATCGAGTTTTCTGGCGATTTCACGCACTTCGGATTTTTGAAGGTGACCGATAGGAAATAATGCTTTGGCGAGTTGACTTTGATTCAGCTGGCAGAGAAAATAACTTTGATCTTTATTGGGATCTGCTCCAGCCATAAGCTGGTATACTATTTTTCCCTCAGCATGGGTTTCTGACTTTTGGCAATAATGCCCTGTGGCCACAAAATCAGCTTTCAGCTTTTCTGCAGCTTTCAAGAAAATATCAAATTTAATCTCTCGATTACAGAGAATATCCGGGTTAGGCGTTCGTCCGGCTTTGTATTCCGCAAACATGTAGTCCACGATACGATCTTTGTATTCTTCACTCAAATCGATTGCTTGAAATGGAATTCCGAGTTTCTCGGCTACCAGCATTGCATCGGTAGAATCTTCCATCCAGGGGCACTCATTGGAAATCGTGACGGATTCATCGTGCCAGTTTTTCATAAACATCCCGATGACTTCGTAGCCTTGCTCCAGGAGTAGTTGGGCAGCTACCGAACTGTCTACGCCGCCCGAAAGACCGACGACGACTCTTTGTTTTGTTTTCATAGCTTGTAATAAATAATGGATTCAAGGTCCATTAGGTTACAGATGCGGTTAGAACAGTTATTTAAATCAAATTGGTTCTATCCCTCAAAAAAATAAAATTACAGGAAGTCTGCTGAGCTTTCGCTATTTCTGGTCTACAATCATCGCTCCGGCATAGAAATTTTGATCCACCTCAAGGACTGTAGGCACTTCATCCAGAATTGTTTCTGACCAATTGGTGCTGGGGCGAAGTTTAATTTCTTTCCCATCCACCAAAATTTTAATAGGCATATCAAAACTCGAGATCGTATTTTCCCAACGGTAGCTAAGTGTTTTCCCATCTACATAGATCGAAATAATTGGGATCCGGATATCTCTTAAATATTGGTCAAAAACCGGGCTGAGATAGATGCCTGCTTGCGTACTGATGTAATCTTCCACCTGAGCCGTAGTAACAGTCTGATGGTAAAATTCAGAATTTAAGCCCCTCAGGATCATTCTCCATTTCTTATCGTCGTCGATGACTTGCCTGATGGTATGAAGGAGATTGGCTCCTTTATAATACATATCAGAGGAGCCATTTTCATTCACACCATAAGGTCCTATGATTGGTTTATCATTGTTGATGCGCTTTCTGGTGCCGATTACATAAGCACTGCTTGCTTCTTTGCCGTAATGATAATCCAGGAAGAGATTTTCCGAGTAGGCAGTAAACCCCTCATGAATCCACATGTCAGCTACATCTCTATTGGTGATATTATTGGCAAACCACTCATGACCTGATTCATGGATGATGATGAAGTCAAACTTCAAGCCCCAGCCAGTCCCACTTAAATCCGTGCCCCGGTAGCCATTCGCATAGTCATTGCCATAGGTGACCGAACTCTGATGTTCCATTCCCAGGTAAGGAACTTCCACCAGCTTGTACCCATCTTCATAGAAAGGATAAGGTCCAAACCAATGCTCAAACGCCTCCATCATTCGGGTCGCATCTTTAAACTGAACCTTTGCTTTTGCCAGATTTTCGCGAAGTACATAATAATCCATGTCCAGGATTCCTTTTTCCCCTTGATATTGCTCTCCAAAGTGTACGTAGTCTCCGATATTGATATTGATCCCGTAATTGTTGATTGGGTTTTTGACCTCCCAGTGATAGGTTTTGGTATTGGATTTTTTGTTATGATCGATTTTGATAAGCCTTCCGTTTGAGACGTCCATTAGGTTTTCTGGCACCTCGACACTCAGAAGAACCCCCTGATCGGGTTCATCGGCGGGATGGTCCCGGTTTGGCCACCAGATGCTTGAGCCAATTCCTTGATTTGAATTGGCGATGAATGGCTTTCCATTGCTATCTTGAGTCCATGTCAATCCTCCATCCCAAGGTGGACGAATCGCGACCACAGGTTTTCCTGAAAAATGAAATTCAATCGTCTCAACAGTTCCTGGGATTTGATCTATTTCCAGATTTATAAAATAAGCAGCACCGATCCGGTCAAAACTCAGCTCTTTTCCTTTTTGAACTACTTTTTCCAATTTCATCGGATCCTGTAAATCGATCTGCAGCAGATTCCCAGATTCAAGCACTTGATAGCTCATGGTATTCACCCCCGAAATCGTTTTTGAATCTGGATTTACTTTTACCTGCAGATGGTAATGCTGCAAATCCCACCAAGCTCTGGCAGGACCTATACTACCCCGAAGACTGTCCTGTAATGTAAATACAGGCTCTGGAGTTAAGATCTGAGCTTGAAGTTGATGATTAGAAAACCAAATACAAGTAATTAATATACAGTGTCTTAAAATCATTTTAAATCCATTAAGAAAGATTCGGCCGAAAGGCAAATCAGAGAATGTAATCATCCTCCCAAAGTCGGAATCCTCCGATAAAGGCGTTTTGGTTGGTCCCCAACCTGCAACCTTCCGGCACTGTGGTCAAAAGTTTTGAATTTCCACCACCGAGGACAATATCTTCGGGCTGTAGAGCTGCCGAAAGAATTTCCACAGTTTTTAATACGTGTTTTTCCCATCGCTTCGAACCACTTCTGGTTAGAAACTCTTTTCCCACATAGCTTTCAAAAGTGGATTTTTTATAGGGAAGATGTCCACCTTCAATAGGGACAATGGTTTTTCCGATGACCATGGCTGTTCCAAGCCCAGTGCCAAGTCCTAAAAAAAGTAATTTTTTACCCTCGTAGCTTCCCAAGGCCTGCATAGCCGCATCATTTAGGATTTTTACCGGGCAATTAAATGCTTTTGTGAAATCGTAACTTTCCCAACCTTTCCCCAGATTGACAGGTTCACTGAGAATCTGATTGTTTTTGACTACACCGGGGAAACCGATCGTGATCCGGTCATAGGTCCACTCTGAAGCTGCTTCTTTGATGAGTGGAATCATAGTCTCTGGAGAGAAATCACTTCCAGATGGGATTTTGATCCGTTCGGGTTGTCCTTTTGCTAAAATTTTAATGTTTGATCCTCCGATGTCGATTACTAATGGCTGCAAGAGTAGTTTGATTAAGGTGTATGTATGCTGAATTGAATCCGTTTATTTCGGGCTATGAAGTTAGGATTTTTGTCCGATGGATGGGAGAAAAAATGTTTGATATTTCGTTGAATGATTAAAATCCGATTTGAATGAGCTGTTTGAATTCGTTAAAAGAGCACTTTTTTAATTAATTTTTCTGTCGGGATTGACATCGACTTCGCGAGCTGTGATCAAGATATCTGCTTCCCGATTCAGAAAATCGCAATGGCTCATTTTATAAATTCTAAAATTCATGGTATTGAAATTATGAAATCAGGTTTTCGGACCAGGCGTCCAAATTTTTGATTTCAAAATCCATACAGGTTATGGATTAAATCACTAAGTTTTATATTTCAAAAACAATATTGCAAAACATGAAAAACTTACTTCTCCTTTTACTTTTTTGCTCATTTCAAGGATTTGCGCAGCAAGATCAGCCGCTCAACCAGCGTTCTGAAATTGCTACAGCCCGCAGGTCCATCAGGCTGGATGTACCTTTGACCAATTCCTTTCGTAGAGCTTTCGAGTCGGGCACGAGAAATTTTATTGGGAAGCCCGGACCCAATTATTGGCAACTGGAAACGGACTTCACCATCAAAGCCAGTTTGGATCCCTCTACTCAGACGATTTCAGGATCTGAAAAAATCCTGATTCACAATACGAGTCCAAATGATCTTGACCGGCTGGTACTTCGGCTAGACCATAATATTTTCCGTGGGGATGTGCCGCGGGGGACTTCAGTTCCGGCCGAAAATACTGAAGGAATGGTCGTCACATCCATTAAAATTGATGGGCAACCAGTGGATTTGAGTGGAAGTCAAAACCCTACCACAGATTCTTCCAAGCCGAGGGTTAGTGGCTTGAAAACTACAGTGGCGACTATTTTTCTGGTAGATCCGATTGCAGCCAAAAGTACGGCCGAACTTGAAGTCGAATGGCACACCAAATTACCGGGAGGAGATCAAGGCCGTGGACACCGGATGACCCAGCGATTTGACAGTACACTTTTTCAACCTACTCAATGGTTTCCAAGACTTGCCAAGTATGATGACTTAAGAGGTTGGGAAACCAGTCTCTATTTAGGACCAGCTGAGTTTTTTAACAATTTCGGAAGTTACGATGTATCGATTACCGTACCTGCGGGATGGATTGTCACGGGCACTGGCGTTTTACAAAATCCAGAAGAAGTGCTTACGCCAAAAACTATTGAGCGATTGGCGACGGTATTGGATTCGGATGTTGAAACTACAATTGTTAGAGCGAATGAAAGAGGGCCAGGCAAATCCACTGTAGCTGGAGATCAGCTGACATGGAGATTTTATGCGGACAAAGTCAATGATTTTGCCTGGGCTACTTCAGATCGGTTTATCTGGAAGGCCACTCGAGCTATCATTCCTGATAAGGGCCCAATTCCGATTTATGAAGTTTTTATTCCTGAGCGGGCCCGCTATTTTGAAAATGCCCTCAGCAGAACCAGACATGCGCTTGAATTCTATTCTGAGCTTTGGACACCTTATCCTTTTCCCCAACTCACGCTTCAGGACGGCCCAAGTGCCGGCATGGAGTATCCTATGGTTATTAATTCTAACCAAGGTGCAGCGGATCATGAGACCGCACATCAGTGGTGGCCGATGATGGTTGGTACCAATGAAACCCGCTACGGCTGGATGGATGAGGGCTTTAATCAATACATGAATATTTTGTCAGCCGCTGACAGTCGGGGTGTTCCTTACAATTTGGATGGTTTGGGTCAGAGTTATGGCCGGATCTCCGGAAGTGAAGATGAGGCGCCGCTAATGTGGAGTTCCAATGAAGCAGGTCCAGGATACGGTTTTCAGACTTACCAAAAAACACCATTGATGCTCTCCATGCTTGGGGGAATAGTGGGTGATGAGGCTGTGATCGCCGCGATGAAAAAATACACCGAAACATGGGCTTTTATGCACCCTTCACCTTGGGACTACATGTTTTTCATGAACAATGCGCTGGGACAAAACCTGGAGTGGTTCTGGTTTTATTGGCTTTTCACAACCGAGTCTGTAAATGGTTCGCTCCAGCGGGTGCAAATCGACAAAGAGAAGACTTTTGTCACCGTTCATCAGGCCGGGGAGATGCCATCACCGATTGTGTTGAAAGTTGAATTTGAGTCAGAAGGCCCCGCTATCAAGTTGATGCCGAATGCTAAGCTTCTAGATGTCAATACTGTGGAATTGACCTGGCCCGTATCCGTTTGGTTTGATGGTCTGCGCAGTCTGGATTTTGTATTGGATTTTGGAGGAAGAAAGGTGAAGAAAATTACGCTGGACCCTCATGGAAGATTCCCTGACCGTGACGTTGCGGATAATGTATGGGAGAGTCAGTGAGGGTAGAGAAATCAACCGGAATTTTAATGACGAAAAACTCAATTAATTAACAACAGGTCAGGAAGTATGGTCTTTTTATTTCTGAGAAATGGATTTACATCTTTGAATAAAAGAAATGTGATATAATGAGTGTGTAAAACTTAATTAAATCTAATTCGTTAATTTAATAGTGATAAATAGATTTTTAACCTTAAATAAAAAAACATGGCCGTTGATAAAAATGCGAATACCACAAGTAATAAGAAAGGAAGTCCTTCCGATACAGGGCAGGAGAAAGCAGCAACAAAGCGAGGAAAATCCACTATGGAATTTCAAAAGGAAGAAGAAATAAAGGATGAATTTTTGAACGAGGGTGAGGAAGTTCCATCACATCTTAAAAAAGGGGCAAATCCGAACAGGAATACCAACAAAACCAAAACGAGTGAACCTACCTATGGTAATTCCAAATAGGTTTATGCATTTCAGCTGCTTGTGAAAACAGGCGGCTTTTTTTAATTCAAAATGACCTTTACAATGATTCCCTGAAAATCTATCATGGAGAATCCATTACTTCTAATTTTTTAAATCGAACACTACTGGACATTAACACTAATTGCATGAGAAATCTAACTGAAGAAGAAAAAAATACCCTTATTAAGAACCAAAAAGAGGCGGAAGGGGAATTCGAACGAAAATTTCCGGATAAGGAGAAATCACCGATTTTATATTATTTGCCAGAGGAATACCTTGCTTACTTGATGGAAAAAAATGGAGGCATTCCACCAAAAATCAACAGAGATTATCCTTGGATCGATGACCTTTTGCCGCTTACCACCGATGATTATAACCATGAATACATCATTGTCATCAATGGAGAAAAATTTTTCTATCATCTGCCGTTCAAACAGAGGCCGTAACATTTATTCATATATTTTGAAGACAAAAAGATTTTTGACCTCAGATTTAAAAACACTCCATTCTTTGAATTAGACCTTTTTCAATTTTAAGGAGAGGTGTCTTTTTATTCACTTTGCACAAGTGACCAGAAATCTATAATTTATTTAGCTAATCAATTTATTAAAAGTCTTATCAGTGGATAAAGAAGTACGTCAATTTTATAACGAACATTCCAAAGAGGAAGATAAGCGCCTTTCTTACCATGCTTTTGAGCTTCCTGTGACATTGCATTACATTCAAAAGTACGTCAAAAAGGGAAGTACTATCTTGGATGTGGCCTGTGGTACAGGACACTATGCAGAGCGACTTCTTGACTTGGGCTATAAGCTTCACTTGAGTGACATATCTGACGAAATCATCTCCGTTGCAAAAAAGCGCCTGCAAAATAGGGAAGGAGTTCTCAGCATAGAGCGTTTCAGTTCTACGGATGAGGAGGTATGGAAAAATGATAAAGATGCTGTCATGATTCTAGGATCCTTGTATCACCAGCTTGAGGAAGAAGAAAGAATAGCGCAGCTGAAACTTGCAAAAAAGAACAGTAGGGCCGGCACGATTTTGTTTTGTGGTTTTATGACCCGCACCGGTGCAGCGGTGTATGGGCTGAAACATAATCCTGAAGGGATTGAAAATAAAAATGGCGCAGAAAAACTCTGGACTGAAGGAACAGATAAAAACTTTGTGGAGGGTACGGAAAATTTCCGTCATACCTATTTTTCAGATCCAAAAGAGATTCCCATTTTATTTGAAAAAGCCGGAATTGAATTGCTGCATCTGGTAGGAATAGAGGGGATTTTTGGTGAGCGCTTTGATCTTTACCATCGCCTTACAAAAGATAAACAGGAGCAATGGCTCAAATTTATTCTTAAACACAATGAAGAAGATGCAATGCTGTACACGTCGAAGCATTTGCTTGCAGTGGGCAAAGTATAAGAATCTATTTACCTGGAATTATTTGACCAATCACTCGCCCGAAGCTACTTGCTTGGTGAATAACTTAAATTGAAATATTCAGTTAATCAATTGAATGAATTTCAACGATAATTTTCTGAACTGCCTGGCTTAATGGATTTGACCAAAGACAAAAATCAACAAATCATCACGTTTACACTTTTCAGATTTGAGGGCTGGAATGCCTTTTGGATTTTTAGACAGATGCCAGACTCCCAGAATAATTTCAGAGAAGTGGAAGGCCTTGAGTTTTTTAAATTGATGGGAAGCGGTGGCAAAAATGGCTTTTCAAAAATGCTCAACGTCAATGTATATGCGCTGTTGGCTGTATGGGAATCCGAGCAGGCTGCAAAAAACTATTTTGAGAATTCGCCACATTTTGAAGAATATCAAAGCCGAGCCAAAGAATTCTGGACCATTTACATGAATACCGCCAAAGCACATGGGAAATGGTCGGGAGTAAATCCCTTTCGAAGGATTGAGCCCTATGATTCTGGACCGATCATCGTTATCACGCGGGCACGAATTAAATTCCGCTTTCTAAGGAAATTCTGGAGCTATGTGCCTTCGGTCAGTAAAAATTTGGATGATAGAGACGGATCCATTTTCTCCATAGGAATAGGGGAATATCCATGGCTGATGCAAGCTACATTTAGTATCTGGGAAGACGAGGCATCCATGCGGGATTACGCTTACCGATCCAAACTTCACAGTGAAGTAATCCATAAAACAAGAACGCTCGGCTGGTACAGCGAAGAGCTTTTCGCGAATTTTGTTCCCTTCAAAACTGTGGGTTCATGGGAAGGTGAAAATCCACTTAAGCCGCTATTAAAATCTATTTAAAGCGGGTTGAAGCGATAAGACTTCCAGGTCGAAGACTTTAAGACCTCCACAAGATTTGGCTTGGAGAATTCATCCGAAAATTCCGGAGATGCTACCTCCATCATGGCTGATTGTTTGTCCCGTAATGTAGCTGCTATGGGTAGAAAGCAGATAAACCGCCAATGAGGCCAATTCTTCAGCATTTCCCAATCGACCTACCGGAATGTTTTTCTCCATTTCCTTCTTGGCTGTCTGGTAACTAATGTCCCCTTTACTACTCCTATTTTTGATGACCCGCTCAATCGCCGGAGTATCATGCGAGCCTGGTGCCAAAACGTTCACGGTTACTCCTTTTGAAGCGACTTCAAGCGCCAGACTTTTAGCAAAACCCACTACGCCAGTCCGAAAAGCATTACTTAAAGTGAGAGCGGGGAGTGGCTGCTTTACAGACTGGCTTTCCAGAAATAGCATTCTTCCATAGCCATTTTTCACCAATAGCGGGGCAAGCCGTAACGAAAGATCGATCTTCCAACGCATAACTAGTTGCCAACTGTCATCCCAATCTTCCATTTTGGTTTGGAGGGGAGTTCCGGTAGGAGGGCCTCCGGCATTCAGAAATACGCCATGAAAATCCTGATTTTCTAC
>CAZFSC010000062.1:3384-19246 GCA_964521585.1 uncultured Limnohabitans sp. | reverse complement strand
GATGCGATTACTGACGGAATGCGGATAGATCTTAATCCATTTGGAATTAGGGTGGTAGGTATCCATCCAGGATTGGTCGAGACGGAGTTTTCACTGGTAAGATTCAAAGGAGATGAGGATCGTTCGGATAAGGTTTATCAGGGATTTGAACCTCTGGTCGCTCAGGATATTGCAGATGTGATCGAATTTGTGGTAACTAGACCAATGCATGTGACCATAGCTGACGTGGTGGTCTTACCAACTGCCCAGGCTTCGGCCACAATTGTAAATAAAAAACTATGAAGGTCCACAAATTCTTTATCCCTGTATTCTTGGTAGTCGCGGCCTGCGGTACTGCCCAGAAAAGTGATCAAGAAGTGTTTTCTGAGCAGCAACGCAAAGTTTTGGACCCCATTACAGATTTTGATCCGGAGCTTGAGAAAACTGAACTGGAGCAAACCTTGATTGAGCAGGGCTTGGTCAATCTCGAGCAGGCGATACCGGGGATTAAAGTGGAATTGAAATATTCCACAACCGATAATTTCTTCGGGGAAGATGTTTATGGAGAACTGACCCAGGCCTATCTTCAGCCAGAAGTTGTCCAGCGGCTAGCTGAGGCACAGACCAAACTGAAAGCAGAATATCCCAATCTGACCTTACTGGTTTACGATGCTGTGCGTCCCTTGAGTGTACAACAAATTCTCTGGGACAATCTCGATAAACCTGACAGCATCAAGCCACTCTATGTCGCAGACCCAAAAAAAGGGAGTCTTCACAATTACGGGGTAGCTGTGGATCTGACGATATTTGATACGGAATCTGCAATGCCGCTGGATATGGGGACAGCCTATGATTTCTTTGGATATGAGGCTTATCCAGATCGTGAGATGGAAATGCTGGCAGCTGGAAAAATCACCAGAGTGCAAGTAGCCAACCGGGAAATTCTTAGAAAAGTGATGCTCAGTTCTGGATTTTCCGGTATTGGATCTGAATGGTGGCATTTCAACGCATTTTCAAAAAAAGAAGCAGCAGAGAAGTATTCAATTATTCGCTGATAGCTGAAGTAGTCCATTTAAATTGATACTAATAAAAACCCAAAACTTAAATCCTATGAACCTAAAAAGATCGATTTTCACACTGTTGCTGATTGGCAGTATTGCTATAATGGCTCCTGCTCAGCAATTCAAAGCTTTGATTTTCACCAAAACAGCTGGCTTTAGACATCAGTCCATCCCCAATGCAATAGTGGCATTGAAAAAGATGGGAGAGAAGCAAGTGTTCAGTGTGCATGCCTCCGAAGATCCAAAAGTCCTTGCCGAAGAAAATTTGGCCAAGTATGACGTTTTGATTCTGGTGAGTAGTACAGGTACAATTTTCGACGAAACTACCCGTGCGTCTCTACAGAAGTTTGTTCGAAGTGGGAAAGGGGTAGTGGGTGTGCATGCAGCTGCGGATTCAGAATATGACTGGCCATGGTATAATCAGATGATGGGAGCGTATTTTCTGGCACATCCAGCACAACAAACACTTCGTCTGGAGGTCATAGATCAAAACCATCCCTCTACTTGGCATTTGCCTAAAAACTGGATGTGGACAGATGAGCTCTATGAATACAAGGACATCAATCCCAATCTCAAAATCCTGATCAATGCTGATGAAAAGACTTATAAAGTAGCCAAAGGCAACGGAACAAATCATCCGATGGCCTGGTACCACGAATTCGAAGGAGGGCGCGTATTTTATACGGCATTAGGCCATGTCGATTCTGCCTGGGAAGATGATGTCTTTCTAAAGCACCTTTACGGTGGAATCTGGTATGCTGCCACAGGACATCCATTTAAGTAAAAGAATCTTGAGTAAAAGCCGATTTGCAGGAACTTAATGCCGGCAAATCGGTTTTCTTTAAAAAAATTAATTCAATCATGTTAAAAGCACAAGCAAGACCTGTCCACCTCTACATGGAGGCTAATCCCAATCCAAATTCCCTGAAATTTGTTGCCAATTTTATGATTGTGGAAGATGGGGTCAGCTTCGATTACCCGGATGCTGCAAGTGCGGAAAACTCTCAACTTGCTAAGGAACTCTTCAATTTTGCTGCAGTACAGCGGGTTTTTATAGCATCTAATTTTGTGACAGTTACCAAGTCAGAGGATGTTGAATGGGCAGAAATCCAAACCATCATTCGAGACCATATCAAACAGTATCTGGAATCGGGCAAGCCCGTTGTCCTTGCTAATTTTGACAAAGATCCGCTCTTCGACGAAAACGATTCAGAGGTCGTGAAAAAAATCAAAGGGATATTAGATGAGTATATCCGTCCGGCGGTGGAGCAAGATGGCGGTGCGATCGTATTCCACTCTTTCCAGGACGGGGTAGTCAAAGTCTTGTTGCAAGGCGCATGCTCAGGCTGTCCATCGAGCACAGTGACTCTCAAGGCAGGTATTCAGAATCTGCTGACCAGAATGCTTCCTGAAGTTAAGGAAGTACAGGCTGAGGGTATTTAATTCGTTTTTTTGATGGGAAAAAGAGACTGGTCGTGGGCAATTCTGGGAATAATAGCCCTGATTATCCGCTATTTTGCAGTTCAAAACCCAGAAAAAACAGATGAAATCTATTCCCGGACTTTTTTTCCTGGAATCAGGAATCTGATAGACATGACGCTGGGGAGGTTGCCCTTCCCCAGCGTTTACTTATTTGTATTCAGCATTCTGTTCATCCTTGGTGTTTTCATTTACAGATTGGTCAAAACAAAGGGCTTGAAATCCAAGATTTTTTATTCTTTCAGATCTCTAGCGAATGCCGTCGGTGCCCTGGTCTTCTTCTTTTTAGTGCTTTGGGGATTTAATTACCAGCGAACACCTATTTTCAAGCAGTTGAGTTTGAATCCCAAGGCACTTAATCTGGAGCAATTAAAATCTGAAATTCAAATCACCCATCGACTTGCGAGACAGTTTAGAAATGCGATTACCGATGATACCCTGGCCGTAAAAAAAATTATGCCTTATCCCGAACTTGAGATCTTAGTCCGGGAGAATATGGGTGAAAACCTGGATATTTTAGGTCTGAATTTTACAGGGAAACCACGTACCAAGCAATTTCCCCCTCCCGGATTTATGCGGCGGATGGGTATTTTGGGAATTTACTTTCCTTTTACCGGGGAGAGCTATATAGATCCCACTTTACATCCTTTGGAAAAGCCTTTTACAGTGGCGCATGAAATGGCCCATAGCTATGGCGTCACCAACGAAGGAGAAGCCAATTTTATCGCCTGGGTCATTTGCGCCAATAGTGAAAGTCCACTTTTAAGGTATTCAGGCCAGTTGCGGCTACTCATGTATCAGCTTCGGGACTTCTATCGAATGGCACCCGATGAATACAAAACCTGGATAAAATCCCTTGAACCCGGGATTCGGGCAGATTTGGTTGCTATTCAAAAAGCCGGCGAAGTGGTGAAGCCATTTTCGATCGAATTGAGCCGTAAGTCGAATGATATTTTTCTTAAAAGTCAGGGTGTCAAAGCAGGTATTAACAGTTACCAGCAGCTACCGATGTTGGCTTTTGCCTGGAGAGAGCGGATGAAAGGCGGTTGAATTCAAAGAATAAAATCGAGATTATTTGCTTTTTAATTCAAGTAAATCAAATTTAGGATTTTGATCCTTAAATTATTATTTGAATGAAATTCCTCTATTACACATCTTTTCTTTTCCTGCTTTGCTTTTCTCATACCCATGCTCAAGTGACTATGGATTCTGAGCGAGATAAAGATGGGAATGTGTTGATTTATGCTACCAACACCCAATCGATTCCCTATTCGGTCATTTTGAATTTCAGCAATCTTCAAAATCTAAGCACCACCGGCGGCGGAAATGTCACGGCGATTGCCCCTCCGGGAAGGAGCATGGTATGCCGGCTGAAGCCGACCGTATCTGGCCAAGGTACTGGCTACAATTATTCGTACACTTTTGCCAAAGGCAATGTGTTTGGTAAAAATAAAACTGAACCGATCTATTTGATTCCGGTCCCTCAAGGTGAAAAAGTTACCGGCATGCAAATGACTCATATTGAAAATAAATTAGGAGCAGACCGAAGCAACCAGGATTACGTGGGGGTTTCTTTCCGCTTGGAACGGCCTACCCAAATTCTGGCACCCAGAAAAGGAGTCATTGCAGAGGTGGTCATGAACAATACACAAGAAAAGGAAAATCTGGATTTTTCAGATAGTGAAAACCGTATCGAAATCTACCATCACGATGGTACAATCACCCGATTGATGGTGTTGAAGGCTGGCACTGAAAAAGTAAAGGTTGGAGATATCGTGTATCCCGGGGATGTCTTGGCAGAATCCAGTGGAGAAAATTACCTTTCCGGAATGCATGTGAGAATGGTGACCCTCCGGACTGAAAAAGATGGGCCAGCCAAATTCAAGTACAATGTGATTCCAGTCAAATTTGCGACCGAAACAAGAGCTATTGAAATTCCTCAAAAAATCGAATTAGTGGTGACACATCCTCTTGAGGTGGTCAGAATGGAGATGAATAAAAAGGAGCTGAAGCAGCTGGAGGAGAAAGGAAAGTGAAAATTAGCGTTTTCTGTTTCCGTACCAGACGCCTAGAATCACTGCGACGATACCCACATAATGCCCAAACAAAAGCACTTCTCCATCCAATACTCCCCAAAATATAGCGACAATAGGTATCAAATAAGTCACGGAACTTGCGAAAACAGGTGTCACTTTCTTGACCATCATATTGAATAAAATCAGTGCAAGCGCAGTCCCCAATACGCCTAATAAAGTCAGGTAGCCAAGAGCAACCAGTGCACCTTCTGCATGGACCACTTTATAGGAAAAATCTGTACCAGCCATGAGATAAATCAAGGCTACAGGTAAGACTGTCAGGAGTGAGATAGCAGTGATCTCTATCGGCTTGAGGATGGCGAACCGAAATTTGATAAGATTCAGGTTGAAACCATAACAGATACAGGCCAGAATCACGAAAAATGCATAAGCATTGATTGAATCAAAGCTCCCAATTTGGCCTCCTTCCTTGACAGTAACCAAAACAACCACTCCGGCGAATGCGATTGCCAATCCAATTCCATTGCGCAAAGTGATTTTTGATGAAAAGAAGAGTGCCCCGACTAGGACTACGAACAGTGGAGTGAGTGCATTGAGCACTCCGGTAAGAGAGCTGCTCAGCTGGGTCTGTGCTTTGGCAAAAAGAAATGCCGGGATAAAACTCCCTACCAAACCTACAATAATCAAATTCTGGATTTGACTACTATTAAGATTTTTGACTCGAGGCAATGAGAGCGGAAGTAGAAAAGTGGCCGCTGCAACGATCCGATAGGCACCCACTTCACCAGGGGAGAAAACCTCAAGTCCTCGCTTGATCAAAATAAATGAGCTGCCCCAGATTAGAGCAAGAATGATTAGCAATCCCCAATTGAAAAGATTGCTTTCTGATTTGATTGAATTCATAGAAGCTTAACGGAGGACTTCGGCTGCGCAAAAAAGCAAAAAGAAATCAAAATGTTTTAAAAATATCCGTAATGAAATTCTCAAAGCCCCGAAAAGGAAGATTCTTTTCGGGACTTTTAAATTTTTTTGGTACTTATATCCTAAAACACGTGATCTGAATAAATGTCAGAAACCTGATTGAGAATTTCACAGACCTGTTCGTAAGTCTCTGCGGTGACCATTTCAGAACGGTATTGTTTGAAATTGGGCATTCCTCTGAAGTAATTCGTGTAATGCCGTCGCATTTCCAGTATTCCCAGTTTCTCTCCTTTCCACTCCACAGAAAAGTCAAGATGTTTTTTCGCAACGGCGATACGCTCCTCCAATCCAGGAGCTTTCAGATGTTCGCCGGTGGCAAGGTAATGCTTGATTTCATCGAAAATCCAAGGATATCCTATCGATGCCCTGCCGATCATCATTCCGTCCACGTTGTATTTATTTTTATACTCGAGGGCCTTTTCGGGAGAATCGATATCTCCATTGCCAAAAACGGGAATATGTAATCTTGGATTGTCTTTGACCAGATTCAGGTAAGACCAGTCTGCCTCACCTTTGTACATTTGGGCTCGGGTACGGGCGTGAATACTTATTGCCTGGATTCCCACATCTTGAAGTCTCTCCGCTACTTCGACGATTCGAATCGTGTTTTGATCCCATCCGAGACGGGTTTTCACAGTCACAGGAATGTTTACTGATTTGACGATTTCTGCCGTCATAGAGACCATCTTATCGATATCGAGTAGGATTCCTGCTCCGGCACCTTTGCAGGCGACTTTATTGACGGGGCATCCGTAATTAATGTCTAATATATCAGGATTTGCCTGCTCTACGATGGCAGCAGCTTCCCGCATAGATTCGATCTCGTTCCCGAAAATCTGTATTCCAATTGGTCGCTCGTAATCGAAAATATCCAATTTGGCCACACTTTTGGCAGCATCCCGAATTAAACCTTCAGAGCTGATAAACTCGGTATACATCAGGTCTGCACCGTGTTGTTTGCAGACTGCTCTAAAGGGTGGATCGCTCACATCTTCCATTGGTGCAAGCAACAATGGGAACTCTCCCAACTCCAACTTTCCTATTTTAACCACTTGTTATTCTAAATTTGCCGTAAATTTACCTCAAATTATGGAGATATACGAAACCAATTCTGAAATAGCCAAACGAAAGAGTTGGCTTTTGTCCCTGGTAGTCATTGTTTTAGTCACATTCGGAGTTTTGGTTGTTCTTCAGGCAATAGCTCTGGCACTTAGTCCGGCACTTTTCGGGATATCCCTGGAGCAAATCTTGGGACTTATGTCAGGTGATTATTCTGCTCCCAATGGTCGGATGGCCATGTTTTTTATTCAGGGTCTTGGTGCAGGATTGGGATTCTGGATCGCAGCATATCTAATCACCCGTTTCATTGACAAAGCCGATCTCCATTGGGAGGTTCAATTGCCGAGATTTAATTGGATATCCGTCGGATTGATTCTAGTAATCGCGGTGGGAGGGATGCTTTTCAATTCATTTCTGGTATATCTCAATTCCCAATTGGTATTGCCTGAATTCCTGTCTGATTTAGAGACTTGGATGTTGGATATGGAAAGTCAACTGATGGAGCTAACAAAATTTCTGACCGATTTTCAGAATCTTTCAGAGTTTTTGATGGGTTTACTTGTAATCGGTGTTTTGGCAGGGATTGGGGAAGAGATGTTTTTCAGAGGTGTCCTTCAACCCAAAATGCATTTGTACACCGGGTCTGCGCATGCCGGCGTTTGGTTGACCGCAATCATATTTTCGGCCATTCACTTACAGTTTTATGGCTTTCTCCCCAGAGTGTTTTTGGGGGCAGTTTTTGGTTACTTGTATCTCTTTTCGGGTAGTTTGATTTACCCAATTTTAGCCCATATTCTGAATAATTCCATTACGGTGCTTATGGTGTATCTGGCTAATGAAGGCGTAATCGATTTTGATATGGAAGACACCAATACAGTATCTTATCCTGCTGCATTTATCGGTTTATTGGGTCTTTTGGGTGGAATCTATTACTTTAAGAAAATGAATAAGCCCAATGAAGAACTGGATCAAGGTATTTGAGTCTGATATGCAAGTACGAGCTGAAATCGTCAAAGGTGTCCTGGAGGAGCATGATATTCAGGCAGTAGTGCTCAATAAGAAAGAAACTGTTTATAAAATTTTTGGTACGTATCAGGTTCTGGTACAGCGTGATAATTCAGTGATTGCTTCAAATATTGTACAGAATGAGATCACGTTTTAATATCAATAATTACAGTAATCTGGGGCAGCGGGCGATCACTGCATTTTTTGGAGCTTTGGTGATTATTGCCGGCAGTATTTATTCAGATTGGGCTTATTTCTTGATTTTTGCCAGTATTCTAGGCTTTTCTCAAATGGAGTTTTACAAGCTCAGTGGGCTAGACGGGATGCTGCCTCTAAAAAGTTTTGGGACCTTTCTGGGTTTGATGATCTTTGCTTTAACCTTCATGATAGAAAAGGAGCATCTGCGAGCTGAGTATTTGTATTTAATTTTTCCTATTGTCTCACTCACTTTTTTTATCAAGCTGTATCGAAAAACAGATAAAAAACCCTTCACCGGGGTAGCTTTTACCTTTCTTGGGATATTTTACGTGGCAGTTCCGTTTTCCCTTCTTAACCTTGCGATATTCTCGGTAGGGGCGGTTTACAATTATGAAATACTGATTGGCTCCCTTTTTATTTTGTGGGCTTCTGATACCGGAGCATATTTTGCAGGTACCCGATTTGGCAAAACAAAGTTGTTTGAACGTGTTTCACCTAAAAAATCCTGGGAAGGGTTTTTGGGAGGAGCGTTCTCAGCTATAGGCGTGGCCTTTATTTTGGCTCAATATTTTCATGTAATAGCGGATTGGAAATGGTTGGTCATTGCTGGCATCATCATCATAGCCGGTACTTACGGAGATTTAATCGAGTCGCTCTTTAAGCGATCCATTGAAATTAAAGATTCTGGTAAGGGCTTGCCTGGACATGGAGGGTTTATGGATCGGTTCGATGGTTTATTATTGTCAGCTCCATTTATCACTGCATTTCTGAAAATCTTCTAATAGTTCGACCCTGACACAGAAAAACTCCTTAATATTGTATTGCATTTGAATAACTAAATCAAAAACCCAAATATGGCTTACATTGAACCGGCTCCGATTAAAGACAAAGAGAATCCCTTAGAGTCAATGATGGAAAGATTCAACATTGCGGCTGAAAAGCTGGGACTCTCCGATGAGGTCTATAATGTTTTGAAAAATCCTGCCAAGCAAGTAATTGTTTCCCTTCCCATCACTATGGATAATGGTAAAATCCAAGTGTTTGAAGGGATTCGTGTCATTCACTCCAATATTTTAGGCCCAGCAAAAGGCGGTATTCGATTCGCTCCTGATGTACATATCGACGAAGTCCGAGCGCTTGCTGCCTGGATGACTTGGAAATGTGCGGTAGTGGATATTCCCTATGGGGGTGGTAAAGGTGGCGTCCGATGTAATCCACGGGAGATGTCAAAGGGAGAAATCGAACGATTGATGCGGGCCTACACGCTTGCAATGATTGACGTTTTTGGTCCTGACAAAGATATTCCAGCTCCTGATATGGGTACGGGTCCACGGGAGATGGCCTGGCTTATGGATGAATACTCCAAAGCACATGGAATGACCGTCAACTCTGTAGTGACCGGGAAACCTCTAGTACTTGGAGGTTCTCTTGGAAGAACTGAAGCTACAGGTAGAGGAGTGATGGTCTCTGCCTTGGCTGCGATGCAAAAATTGAAAATCAACCCTTTTCAAGCTACCTGTGCTGTGCAAGGTTTTGGAAACGTAGGTTCTTGGGCAGCGCTTCTGTTGGAAGAAAGAGGTCTAAAGATTGTAGCGATCTCAGATCATACGGGAGCTTTCTATAATGAAAAAGGAATCAATATTCAGGAGGCTATTGCCTTCAAAGATGGAAACAATGGAAATCTAGAAGGATTTACCGGGGGAGATAGGCTGACCGATGCGATGGATCTACTTACTCTAGAAGTGGACGTGCTGGTACCAGCAGCAGTAGAAGATGTCATTACCATGAAAAATGCGAATGATATCAAAGCTAAATTGATTGTTGAAGGCGCGAATGGTCCAACTTCAGCCAAAGCAGATGCCATCATAAATGAAAAAGGAATAATGGCGGTACCTGACATCCTTGCAAACGCGGGAGGAGTTACAGTATCTTATTTCGAGTGGGTTCAGAACAGATTGGGTTACAAATGGACCGCAGATCGGGTAAATCGAAGATCTGACCGGATCATGAAGGATGCATTTGACCATGTATATGAAGCTTCGAAAAAATACGACGTGCCGATGAGAATCGCTGCTTATATCGTGGCAATAGACAAGGTGGCCAAGACCTATACGTATCGAGGCGGCTTTTAAGTGGCTTCTCTCAAAAGTTTATTTTATCTTTGAGGCGTGGACAATGATCCACGCTTCTTTGTTTTATACCCTATGACTATACATCGCGAAGGACGTACCCTGTTATTCTGGTTGTTAATTATTCTGGTAGCCGGGAATTATCTGATCTATTATTATTTTCCAGCTGCCGAGTTACTTGCTAATGTGGTGACGATCGGAAGTATCATTCTGTTTCTAATCGTGCTGCAGTTTTTTAGAAATCCCATTTTCAAGCTGCCTTATGATGAAAGCTTGGTATATGCCCCAGCAGATGGTAAAGTGGTGGTGATCGAAGAAACAATGGAGGAAGAATATCTGAAGGAAAAGCGAATCCAGGTGTCTATTTTCATGTCGCCTATCAATGTGCACGTCAACCGATCTCCGATCAAAGGAGTGGTAGAATTTTTCAAATATCATCCCGGGAAATACCTGGTGGCCTGGCATCCGAAATCCAGTACCGAGAACGAACGCACTACCATGGTCATCACTGCTCCTAGTGGGCTAAAGTTATTGGTACGACAGGTTGCAGGCGCAATGGCACGTAGAATCAAATGGTATGTCGAGCCCGGATCGAAATTAGAACAAGGCGGTGAATTTGGATTCATCAAATTTGGTTCCCGGGTGGACGTATATCTTCCATTGGGAACCGAAATTCTGGTCGAAAAAGAGCAGACCACCAAGGCAGGCAGAACACCTATCGCAAGACTAAAATCCTAAGCTGTGTAGTGAATGTTTCTTATTTATAGGAGCCTTCTAATGCCCAGTTCCTGAACTTATTTTAAAATGGGAAAGATTTTCTAAGCTTTCCCTCGATTTATGGTATGCTCGGATAAAGGGATTTATCTGATTCTTTTTCAATAAATAGGGGAGTTACCTTTCTGTGGAGTTGGATACTGTCAGTCACATTTTGCTGCCAAAATTTGATTGTACCTGAAGTTCAGTTATTAAGTGGATCAGACTTTTCTCAGCCTGTAGATCCAAATTCCCATCCCAATACAAATCAAAAAAAGAATAAAGCTAGCCCATTCAAAAGCTCGACGTTGAGAAATTTTTTCGGCTATTTCTGCATCCTTTTCGACGATAACTCTTTTCAGGGTCTGAAGTTGATTTTCTAGTCGGAATGCGATCGTTTTGTAGTCTTCTTTTTCCTGTCCAATGACCGCTGTTTCGATAGATCCAATCATTTTGAGTTCATCCATGATTTGATTGTCTTTAGCCAGAATTCTTTTCAGCCTCTCATTGGTTTCGATCATGTCTTTTTTAGTCCGGTTTCCAAAAATTCCGGATTTTTTAGCCTCGGACTGTTTCCATTGGGAATGCAGCGCTTCACGCTCCTCGACTAATTTTTCCAATTTAGCTTGTCCAAAAGTGGATACGAAACTGATGAAAATAAACGTGAGGAATAAAAAGAGAGTTTTGAGCATATAAGCAATCTTGATCAAAGCCCGTGCCTCATTGTTTCCAGGCTCGGGTCATTTCCTTTTTACCCGGAGGTCCTGGAAGTGTCTCCACTTCTAATCCAATTGATCTCAGATTTCTTTTTAATTCTCCCTGGGCACAATAAGTCGTGAAGACTCCACCTGGATTAAGCTGGCCGGAGACCTTCTCCAAAAGAGCCTTGGACCAAAGCTCAGGCTGTTTCGAGGGGGCAAAGGCATCAAAAAATATCACATCGGAGGGATAGAGCTTTACATCTTCCAATGTGCTCTGTTCTTTTTTCATGTTGAAATATTCCGACATCACGACCCCCTCATTCCAGGGAGCTTTATGCAAGCGCTGGAGGTAAGGTTTGTAATGAAAAATACCGTCATCCAGATCCCCGTAATTGAGCTGAGCGTAAATTTCCTCTGGTAGAGGGAAGGGCTCAATCGTATGGTATAAAAGTGGGATTTGATTTTGTTCTGCCCAAACCAGTGCCAACCAGGCATTGAGACCTGTACCAAAACCAACTTCAAAAATCCGGATGGGTTTCTTCCGGGGATTTCTCATGAGCCAGGCATCCAATCCATAGAGCATGAAAACGTGGATTGACTCTTTAAATGCTCCATGAAAACTATGATAGGTTTCCTTTAAGCCTTCATGGTAGAGCGAATGCGAACCATCCTCAGTAATAATCAGCTTCAATTCTTGACTCATACTTTATAAATCAATGCGGTGCAATAGGCCGAAACGCCCTCCTCTCTTCCTACGAAACCGAGGTTTTCCGTTGTCGTGGCTTTGATCGATATATCCTCATCCGATACTTTCATCACTGCCGCCAGACAGGACTTCATTGCCGGGATATGAGGGTTCACTTTTGGGAGTTGTAGGCAAATGGTGGTATCCAGATTGCCTACTTCAAAGCCATGCGAACGGATCAGTTTGATGACTTCTTCAAGTAGGATTTTGCTGTCTATGCCCTTGTATTTGGGGTCTTTGTCGGAGAAATGATAGCCGATATCCCTGAGGTTGGCGGCTCCTAAAAGCGCGTCACAGATCACATGGATCAAAACGTCAGCATCCGAATGGCCTACTGCTCCTTTTTCATGCTCAAGTTTGATTCCTCCGAGCCAAAATTCATGGCCTTCTTGAAGCTGATGGACATCATATCCAAATCCAATTCTAAATTTATTCATGCTGGTATTGATTGATAGTGCAACACGGAAGCATTTTGCTCCTGTATCAGGTGGGTTGCCCAGGAATTTATGGCTTCTTTGGTGAGGGATGATTTTTTTTCAAACTCACTCCAGTAAAGGTCGGGATTTCCAAGATGAGCATAATAAGCTAAATTCATGGCTCGATTGATCAGCTTGATTGAATCATAAGTTTTGGTAGCCTCGCTTTGATTCTTTATTTTCTGCAATGAACTGTCGCTGATTTCACTTTGTAAAAAGTCGGTTACAGCCGTATCCAAAATTTCTTCAGCTTCGGTCGAGCTGACATGCTGTTCCATTTTACCAGAAAAAACCAAAAGTCCTGGATCAACCGAACCTAGTATGTAAGCATTTAGGGAAGCAAAGTGTTTGCCTGCTTTGACAAGCTTTTGCTCCAAGACAGATGAGCGTCCCGAACCCAATAAGTCAGTAATCAAATCTGCCTCTAAGTATCCGTTTTCAAGCTTAGCGGGCATTCGATACGCTTTATATAGCGCATCTGTAGGCACTTTTGCTTGTATTAATCTTTCCCGCTTGACAGTTTGGGTTTCGTCCCTTGGGATGGTTCGCTGAGGAATTATTTGATTTGGGATATCGCCAAACCATTTTTGGGCTAGTCGTTCCATTTCTGCAGGATATACCGCTCCTGCAATGACTAGAACGGCATTTCTGGGTTGGTAGTAATTTTCATAAAATTCGATAAAATCTTCCCGTGTAAGGTTCTCAATATCCTCAGGTTTTTGGCCAATGGTCGGCCATTTGTATGGATGTACATCAAAAGCCAGATCCCTCAAATGATGAAAAGCGTCCCCATAAGGTTGATTCAGATAGCGTTGCTTATACTCTTCCAGAACAACCTTCCTTTGAGTCTCAATTGTTTTTTCGCTTAACGTCAATTGCAACATGCGGTCCGACTCCAACCAAAATGCCGTTTCAATATTTACCGCAGGCAGTGTGATGTAATAATTGGTGATATCGGGACTCGTGAATGCGTTGCAAGAACCGCCTACCCGCTCGAGTTCCCGATCAAAAACAGGAATATTGGCAGAACTGCCAAACATCAAATGCTCAAAAAAGTGGGCAATTCCTGTTTTTCCGGGGCTCTCGTTTTTTGAGCCTACTTTGTAGAGCAGATTAAAAACAGCCATTTTGCTGCCCAAGTCTTGATGTATGATTACTTCAAGGCCATTTGGAAGGAAAAATCGGTGGTATGGAATCATAATTCTTTAAGTACAAAGCTAAGATTTTTGCCAAATCCGGCGAATTTTAACAAAAAGATAAACATGATTTAGATTTTTGAAATTTCCGTTGGTAAAAGGAAAACTGGTAATTTGAAAAAAATGTTAAACTTTGCCTTGAACCGCTAGGTTCACTTCGACTAAGAATAACACTTGCTTTTCATCATGAAAAAACATTGCATCGAACTCGATCAAACAGGACAATTTTCAACGTTTTTTCTTGATTACATTCGGGGCAAAGAAGAACTTCGACCTTTTTACACGCATATTCCCGCGCTTGCAAGTTTTCAAAGTGCCATCGACCGCAAAAACTTTCCACAATCCCGGCGAGATACCTTGGTTGCAAGCCTTCTCAATCAATATCATGGCATTGAATTGGCCGATGCGGTAAGTTCAAATATTGCCTCACTTACTGATCCAAAGACATTCACGGTAACTACAGGTCACCAGCTCAACCTTTTTACCGGACCTCTTTATTTTATTTATAAAATCGTTTCGACCATTAATCTGGCGAAGAAACTGAAAGAAGCCTATCCTGATTTTCATTTTGTTCCGGTGTATTGGATGGCGAGTGAAGACCACGATTTTGATGAGATCAATTATTTTAAACTAGACGGGAAAAAGTACCAATGGAAAAGCTCCCAAACCGGAGCGGTAGGAAATTTTCAATTGGATGCTAGTTTCAAAGAATTTCTTGGTACCGTATCCTTTGCATCGGATGTATTTAAAAATGCCTACAAGGATTCCAAAACGCTTGCAGAGGCCGTACGGAAATATGTAAATGCACTGTTTGGTGAAGAGGGATTGGTTGTTGTGGACGGGTATCCCGCCGAATTAAAATCTGAGTTTTCTGAGGTGATAAAAAGTGACTTATTTGATCATCGACCATTTCAGAGCGCAACTTCGGCTGCGGAAAAGCTTGAATCTTTGGGGTATAAAAGCCAGATTTTTCCAAGAGAGATCAATTTCTTCTATCTGGAGGATGGAATCAGAGAGCGGATAGAGCAAACTTCGGATGGCTTTCAGGTATTGAATACCGAGATCTATTTTACAGCTCAGGAAACGGAGGAGTTGATCGAGAAGCATCCTGAGCGATTCAGTCCCAATGTGGTTTTGCGTCCGCTTTACCAGGAAATGATTTTGCCTAACCTTGCATATTTGGGAGGGCCAGCAGAAGTAGTTTACTGGTTACAACTCGGAGAGATTTTCGATTATTTTGAAGTGCCTTTTCCCGTTTTATTGCCCAGAAATTTTGCGCTGATTCTAGATAAAACGACCATTCGAAAGAGGCAACAGTTGCAATGGCTTCCAGCAGACCTGTTTCGGGACTACAATGAATGGAAAAGAGAGTTCATAAAGTCAAAGTCCAATTTGGATATCAATCTGGAAAAGGAGCGCAAGGAGCTTTCTGAGCTTTTCGATAAAAAAGGAGAGGAGGCTGCGAGTCTTGAAAAAAGCCTGGTCAATGCATTTGCGGCCGGTAAAGTTCGGGCATTGAAAATTTTGGATCAAATGAGCACCAAGCTTCGAAAGGCAGAGGAGCGGAATTTGAAAGTGGAACTGGATAGAGCAAAAGCAGTTCAAAACTTTGTCGAACCTGGAGGAAGCCCACAAGAACGGGTTGTCAACATGATGCAGTTTTACCTACAGGATGAGAAATTGATTCAAAAACTATTGGACTGCTTCGATCCGCTTGATTTTAGAATGATGGTCCTGGAAGATGAAGACAAAGGCTGAGCTTCGGAAAATTTTTAAAGCTAAAAGGGCTGCGCTTTCAGCTCCAGAACGAGATTCTTTATCTATGGAGATTAAGGAGCAGGTCAAATTATTTTGTGAGGACAGGCCGGAATTGGAACATTTTCATCTATTTTTTCCGATCGAGCGGCTTTGGGAAATCAACACCTTTTATATTATGGCGTATCTGCAGGCAAATCAGAGAAAAATTTACTCCTCCCAAATAGATCCGGTTTCAGACGAAATGAAGGTATACCAGATTGCTCCTAATTCTCTTTTTGAGTTAGATCGTTATGGCATTCCTCAGGC
>CAZFSC010000062.1:1616-3284 GCA_964521585.1 uncultured Limnohabitans sp. | reverse complement strand
GTCAAACGGTATATTTCCGAACAGGGTGCTGTTGATTTATTAGTTTACAACAGATGGAAAGGTTGGGTAGGTGCTTTGCTCTATGAGCATCACATGGATATTCGTGAAATCCGTGATTTGGAGTGGTATTTTGGAGGTGGGGCTCATTATGGAATGTGGAAAGAGGGAAAAGGAATACCACGTTGGACTGCGACTAGTGACCAGGATTATACTGTTTACGGTTTGGATGCAATAGTGGGCTTGGAATATAATATCAATAGAAGCAATTTTTATTTTGGATTTTATTGGAAACCTGCTATAAATTTTCAGGAGTTCGCTGGTTTTTGGGAAGATGACGCAGCCTTTACTTTGAGATATTCGTTCTAAATTTTCTGTTATTGTTTATTTTTTGAACCTGTTTTTATAAAAAAGTCAGAAAAAGGAACAGAACACTGCCAAAAAGGAACTGGAAATAATTTTATTGAAATTTTTTTCAAAAAGAAGGCATTCATATTTTGTTTGTTTGAAATTATATAAGGTGAATATTTTTATTTAACAAAATATATTTTTATCAATCCAGTTTTGACAATAATTTATTTTGGAGAAAAATTTTTATCGAAATAAATATTTTTTTTATGGTAATTATTAATTCACTGATTTCGGAATATTATTTTGCTTAAACCCTTTAATCAGACGAATTCTGTTATTTATTGTTAATAGGATTGTTAAAACCGAATTATCGCTTTTATCCTCCATTTAGATGGGATTTTTACCGCTCACCTAAGTTAAAGGTGGTTAATTATATTATTTCAAAAAATAGATAGCTAATATGATTTAAAATTTATTAAAATATAAATAAATATATTAAAAATTGTATTTTTAAATGCAAGGTAATGATTATTGACTCATTTTGAATTTCGGTTGAAAGGGATTTTATTTACAAATCAACTAAACTAAATACCTTATGAGAAAAGCTTTACTCTTGGTTGTTGCGCTTTTCACCATGACCCTCAGTTATGAGGTGTCGGCGCAGCAACGGGTGATTACCGGCAAGGTAATTTCCGATGAAGATGGACTAGGCTTGCCCGGTGCAACCGTCCTCGTGAAAGGTACGACAGTGGGTACTACCACCGATTTGGATGGTAATTATTCCATTAACGTACCTGCGGGATCCAATGTACTGATGTTCTCTTTCGTAGGTCTACAGACCAAGGAAGAGACTATCGGTAATCGGACCGTAATTAATGTAACCCTGACGACTGATGCGTCTCAGCTATCCGAAGTGGTAGTGACGGCTATCGGTATCGAAAGGGAAAAGAAGGCTCTAGGCTACGGCGTAACTTCCGTAGATAATGAGCAACTTGAAAATCGTCCTGAGCAAGATGTTGCTCGCGTACTACAAGGAAAAGTCCCTGGGGTAAACATTACTTCTACCAACGGGATGTCTGGATCTGGTACCAACATGGTAATTAGAGGTTACTCCTCTGCTACCGGTTCTAACCAGCCACTATTCGTAGTAGATGGGGTGCCTTTCAACACTAGTACAAACAATACCAACGGTTTTACCACCGGTGGTGCGACTACCTCTTCCCGATTCTTGGATATAGATCCTAACAATATCGAATCAATGTCGGTATTGAAAGGTCTTTCTGCTACCGTACTTTATGGTGATCAGGGAAGAAATGGTGT
>CAZFSC010000062.1:0-1516 GCA_964521585.1 uncultured Limnohabitans sp. | reverse complement strand
TTTTGGGTAGATGGGATCGTAGGTGGTACACCTGTGAAGTATGATTACAAGGCGTACGAAGATCCATCCACTGCGTTTTTCAGAACCGGTATCGTAGCAAACACTTCTGTTCAAATAGCCGGTGGTTCTGACCGAACTGGCTACAGCGCAAGTTTTGGCTATACGGATGATGAAGGATTTACACCCGGTAACGAGTTGAGAAAATATAATTTCGGTTTGGGTATCAACTCTGCCGTGACTGATAAGTTGTCTGTAAACTCCTCCTTTACCTTTGCTATTACGGATTTGCAGTCGCCGCCGGTGAACGCTGCCTTCGGTTCAGGGCCATCAGGAGGTATTCCTTCTGTTTTCGCTCACGTACTTTACACTCCTAGATCTGTAGATTTAGCCGGACTTCCTTTTGAGAATCCTGTAGATAGAAGTTCTGTATACTATCGAGGGGGTAACGATATTGTGAACCCGCTTTGGTTGGTTAAGTATTATCAAAATACTTCTGATGTTCAGCGTTTCTTCAATTCTACTTCATTGAATTACGATATCACTGACGATTTCTCAGTGACCTATAGAATTGGTTTGGACACCTATACTGAAACGCAGGAAGCGAAGTATAATAAGGGAGGACCATCTTCTAGCTTGGCTACGACTTCAGGATATTACCGAACTATCAATATCAAGAATACCATCTGGAATCAGGATTTGATTATTAACTGGAAGAAGGAGTTTTCTGATAAGTTTGGTATGTCAGCCTTGATCGGTGGTAACTCTCGATATGATGACTATGAGCAAGTAGGTGTCGCTTCACAGGGGCAATTGGCTTTTGGATTGTTCCGTCACTCAAATTTCATCAACTCATCTAGTAATGATGCATATTCTGGCAATACGATGAACTTCACGCAGGAAGAGCGGAGAATGGGAATTTACGCCAATGTTACCTTGGACTATTCCAATTATTTGTACTTGACATTGTCAGCTAGAAACGATTGGACTTCTACGGTAGAGCCAGAAAATAGAAGAATTCTCTATCCAGGTGCGTCAGTATCTTTCATTCCTAGCACGGCATTCAACTGGAATTCATCAACCGTTAATGATCTAAAATTGAGATTAGCTTATGGTACCTCTGCTGGTTTCCCTCCTCCTTACAGAACTCGAAATATTTTGGCTCAAAGTGCCAGAGCTTTTGAAAGAGATGGATCGGTCACTCAAACCCACTCAGTAGCAAACAGATTAGGTAACCCTAATTTGAAGCCTGAACTACATGAGGAAGTAGAGTTCGGTGTAGAAGCAGTGATGTTTAATAATAAACTAAGATTCGATCTTTCTCTTTATGAGAAAAATACAAATGATTTGATCACCAATGCTCCGATTGATCCATCTACAGGTTTTACCAGTACGCAGATTAACATCGGTAAAATCAGAAATAGAGGGATCGAATTTCAGGGTACAGTAACACCAATCTCAACCGCTTCAGGTTTCCGTTGGGATGCTACAGTAAACTGGAGTATGTACCGCACAAAGA
>CAZFSC010000061.1:16410-19254 GCA_964521585.1 uncultured Limnohabitans sp. | reverse complement strand
CTTTTTTTATCCTAAACCTGGAATTTTTGCACTTCTTAATTATTCGCCATACTTCGCTTTCATGTATTGGTAAGATTCGTGAATCAATTTTCGGAAAACTGACTCATCAATATCTTCCAGTTTATTGATGTACAAGCAGGATACGCTCTTTTTATATTTCCCCAGTTGATTTAATAAGGAATCAAATTCTCCTTCCATGCATCCCAGCAGATAAATGGAAATGGAGGCTTTTCTGGGGGAAAAACCCACATTGAAAAAATCACCTTCTCTCCCTGATCCGTATTTGTAATGGTATTGGCCAAATCCCACAATGGAAGGTCCCCACATCACTGCTTTTTCTCCGGTTATCTCTTCCATGATTTCTTTTATTCGAAATGAATCAGTCCTCTTTTTAGGGGATTCTACTTGGTTGAGGAATTCCTCGACAGAGGCATCTGTCGGTTGAGTTTTATTTTTTGTCATGATCAGTTCTTTAGGTGTTTTATAAGAAAATTAACAGTTGCTTGATCCACTTTTACCATATTTTCCCATTTCATCCAATGATGGGTGTCTCCGGGGATCAAAATGGATTCGTAGGGTTTTTTCAATTCTTCAAACCTGCGAATGAGGTCAGCAGTCTGGCTGACGTTGACATTGCGATCATCGTCCGAGTGGATAAATAAAACCGGCGAAGTCCATGTGGCCAAATCTGCTATCGGAGAGGATTCCCACGCGGTTTTTTTGGCTTCTTCATAATCTGAAGGTATTTCAAATGTAACCGGGAGATCATATCGGCCATCCAGATCATGCACTCCATGGATATCCACTCCAACTTTGAATAAATCCGAATCTCTCGCCAATGCCAGGGCCGTTAAAAAACCGCCGTAGCTACCTCCGTAGATTCCTATTTGATCCGCATCCACTTGCCCAAGATTAGCAAGATATTCACCTCCTGCTTTGATATCCTGATATTCGATTGCTCCCTGATAATAGCCAAAAGCAGGGCGATGGAACTCATATCCGTAGCCAATCCCCAGCCGATAGTTGACTGAAAGTACGACAAAACCCGCTTCGGCCAGATACTGATTGATGGCATAGGTGTTGGAATAATAGTCCATGTAGCTCCAGCCCAAAAGCATCTGACGCTGAGGTCCTCCGTGGGCAAAAATCACCCCGGGCTTCTTGGCTGCTCCTCCTTCTTTTTCAAATAACTGGCCGTAAACGGTTGTTCCATCCGGTGCTTTGAAGCTGACCTGCTTCGGAGTAACAAGGTTTTTCTGCGGAAAATCGCTTGGAATCATATCCTCTTGCAAAAGTTTGATTCCTGCTTCCTGTTTCACAGCCACTAAGTGGGGCCGCTGAGCAGTGGCACTGAGGAAGGCCATTTTGCCGGTATTCCCCAGCCAAACCGGATAAGCTTCGATTCCCGTGCCGGCTGTTTCCCAGGTTAGTTTCTTGGTTTCAAGGTCTACAGAACCAATATGTCTTCTGTCCAAATCACCGGGATCATTCCCTGTATTTGCTGCGAAAATCAACTTTTTCCCGTCGGAACTCAGATTAATTTGTTCCACCATATAATCTCCGGGAGTCAAAAGTGTGGTTTTTCGATCTGGAATGGAAAGTGAATAAAGGTGCTGCCAACCGTCCTCGTAAGATTGATAGACTAGCTGATTATTGGAAGCGAATCTGAAATAAGGATTGAAATAGGAACCCCGTAGTGTTTCTGGGGCTTTCCAGAGCATTTTACCAATTCCAGTTTCCGGATTTGCTACCCAAATTTCCCAAGGAGAATGCCTGGGTTCAAGCAATGGCAAGGCAGCTCCCTTTCCTCCAAGTGTTCTGATGAAAGCAACAGACTTCCCGTCTGGGGACCACTGTGGATTGAAATCCCGGTGAAATGAGGGCTCGATCCAGCGGATCGGGCTGTTGGCATCTTCATATATTCCCAAAAGGGTATGACTCCCACGGTTGACTGTAAATGCCAATTTTTTGCCATCTGGGGAAAATTGCATCCCGTTCACATTTCCTTTCACTTCGAAGAGTTGCCTGGGCTTTTCTGAACCATTCAAATCCACTTCATGGATCTGTCCTCCTTTCAGATATACAAGGCGGGCTGGAAATCCAATATGAGGGGAATCTCCCTCTACAATTGGAAGCAATAAGCCAGAGGTTAGATTGATTTTCCAGATTTCTACTTTGGGAAGGGTCGGTAGATTTTCCGCATTGACAGTAGAGGAAGCATTTCCACCCCCGTGATCTCCACCCCGTACGAAAACCAGCCACTTGCCATCCGGACTAAATTTCAGGCTACTGATTTCCTGCCCATCATCCTTGAGAAAAGGGGTTAGAATTTTTGGCTGGAAATCAGGGCCTTCGGCTAAATACACATTTCTTTTACCCATCACATTCATTGCCCAAGCTATTTTTTCGCCTTTCGGAGAAGCAGTCAGTTCGGACGGAAAGGTGAATTTAGCCACCTCTTCCATGGTAAAAGACTGTGATAGAAGTGGCTGTAAGCTACCTGATAAAATCAAAAGGAACACTAGCAGTAATGAGCGCAATATCTTCATGGTAATTAGTTTAGAAATATTTAGTCGAGTTTGGATCTGAATGTCAGTAGGTATCGTGAATCTGGTAAAGGATTTTTTCGAGTTCCTTTTTCAATTCACTGGATGGTTTTGCATAATTATTCATCAGGCAGGAAAAGTGCAGGATTTTACCGCTTTTGGTAATCAGAAAGCCACTCAGAGCATTGGCCATCGACAGCGTCCCAGTCTTAGCGTATACGTATGGGGATTGACCTTCGTCAGGCTTGTACCAGTTTCGGATGGTGCCTGATTCTCCTCCTGCCGGGAAATAGGCCTT
>CAZFSC010000061.1:0-16400 GCA_964521585.1 uncultured Limnohabitans sp. | reverse complement strand
AAAGTAAGCTTTGATTTTTTCAAGGGGAATTTCTGCTCTGATTTTTCCGAGCAGCGCTACAATGCTTCTGGGAGTGAACATGTTACGGGCAGAAAGCCCAGACCCATCGTACCAGATAGGTTCGTCGGGCAGATCTTGTAAAAGATTTTCTTTCGCATAAGCGATGGCCTCTGCTGTGCTAAGTCGATTGTTTAGCTGGTCAGAAACCAAAATAAGCAATTGCTCCGCAAGAAAATTGTCACTGATTTTCATCATTTGGGCATAGAGGCTATCCGCCTTTGCCGTTTGGAGCTTTTTAGGAGCTGAGGAAAGGTAATTTGCGTTTTTGATCAATGTAACGGGCATGCCTAGTTCCTCCGAAAGGTAAATCGCCGTTTGTTCAGCCGAAGTGATTAAAGGAATATCCGTCTCAAATGTGCCGGTCCAAGAATCGGGAATTTGATAAGAGAATAGATTGGAGGACCTTTCCCTGCGAAAATTATAACCTTTCCAATCTTCGGATTTTTCAGCTTTCAGGGTCGGCTTGAATCGAGCCGGAATGATTTCAAAAATAGAGTCTTCCTCAGGCTTATTGAACCGGACTACATTCCCGTAGATAGGAAAAGCCGAACGCTCCGTCGCGAAATAATAATTGTACCAATCCCAAGACCAACCTGGACCAAAAGCAGCAACCTGGTCAAAATTATCCAAGAGAAAAAGTGATTTGTTTTGACCTTTCAGAAAATCCAACACTGCTTCGTTTTTAAGATCCGGATGCAATAAGCTGGGATCTCCTGTTCCCCAAAAAATAAGGGAGTCTCCTCTTTCAAGGTAATTCAATCCGCTGATCCGATCATCACCCAAGATCGTGTAAGCTGTATAGAAAGTAAAAAGCTTGGTATTGGAAGCCGGGATAAAGTATTTGTCTGAATTGATGTCAACCAGCACTTTGCCCTTATCCGGATCCAGAAGCATGAAGCCAAGGTGACCCTGCTCGAATACATCAGTTTTGCTAAATGATTTATTGATTTTTTGAACAGTACAGGAACTGATGAGCAGGGCGAGACCAAATAGAATTCTTTTCATAGGATTAATATAAAAAAAGTCTCCTGCTTTTCGGCAGGAGACTTGAAAGGTGATTGTCATGGTTGATCCCACCAGATACGATCCAAAAGCGTAACGGATGGAACATTTTCTCCATTGCGGCTGATTTCACTATCAGGATAGGCCAATCTTCTGATAAACTGACCATTTAGATCAGGATTGACATTGGCTGGTAAGGTCATGTTTTTATATCCGTAATCAAATCTTCTGGCATCGTTCCAGCTTTCTGGATGAAGGAACATCGCCACCCATTTCTCTTTGAATATCAGATCCCGGGTCAGGGCAGAAGCGCCCACTGCTACACTTGGGTGAGACAGATAGGTCGTTTTGTCCGCAGGGCTGACGCCCAGCATATCCATATGGGCTTCGATTCCTTTCAGATAGGCAGCATAGGCTCTTGGCTTATCAGTAGCCAAAGCAGCCTCGGCTTCGATAAACTTCATTTCTGAAAATGTAGCTATCAAAACGGGAGACTGAGTAGAGGTGTAATATTGGCCAGGAATCAAGGTTGATCTTGCTCCCCGCTCCGGTGCACTTCCACGTCCCGCACCATTGACCGTACCGACAAACTCACCGGCATTGGTAGTACCCGCCATCAGGGGCAATCTAGGATCTTTAATCGGGTAGGAAGTCCCATCAAGCGCTTGAATAAATTGCTCAGAAAGCCATCCGCCAAGTAACAGGTTGGAATTGTTGATTGCTACCTGAGCCCATGGATTAAATCGCTGCTCAAAGAATATTACTTTGGCATTGTCAGCATTTGAGGTGAATCCATTTGCGATTGCTGCCAGTACCTGAGCATCACTGTATCCGGAGGTTCCTTTGGTGTGAATCAGGATTCTAGCTTTTAAAGTGTTTGCAAATTTGATCCAGTTTGCAATATTCCCTCCATAGATGAAATCATCATCTCCGATCGAAATGGAGGTTGATCCCTGTAAGTTTGCTATTCCTTGATCCAATAGGCTAAGAATATTACCATACAGTGTCTGATCGTCATCATAGCTTGGTGTCACTGTAGAGAAATCAAAACTTTCGGAAAAAGGGACGTCTCCAAACAGATCCACAGCCATGCTTAAATTAAGTGCCATCAACACTTGTCCTGCTCCCAAGTAGTGTAGTGAGCCACTTTCCTGTGCCTTGTTATTCATCTCATACAAGTCCGTCATCACGTTGTATAAGCTAAACCATGTCCCACTAAAATCGATGGGTTCCATGGTATCTGATGCACTGCTCGGATTAGGTGAGGCGAGATACTGAACGTAATTACTTACCGCGCTGCCTGTCCGGAACACGTTGAGTGAAGTCTCGTACGTGCTATTTGTCATCAATCCTGAGACAGGTGCGTCTACGGGATTGTTGGGGTTCTCGTTGACATCAAGAAAGCTCTCGCAAGCTGAAGCAGTCAGAATCAGGGAGGCACCCATTATTGCTCTTATCTTATTATGTAATTTCATTTTTCTGATTTTTAGAGGTTTATAGTCCCAAATTCAAGGTGAAGAAATAACTCTGAACACCCGGGAATCCAAGTCCGGTAAATCCTACGGCGTTTCCTCCGGCACCTGCTGAAAAAGATTCCGGGTCAAAACCATCCCAAGGCGTATAAAGGATGATATTATTTGCAGCTATTGAAACTCTGGCAGTTCTGAATGGTGTGGGAGCTAAGAGCGTTGGGCTAAGATTGTATGCCAAAGTGATATTTCTTAGCTTGATAAAGCTCGCATCATTTACAAAATTTTCAGATACACCTCTGTAATAGTTTCTCCAATAACCTGCGCCATAGTTGACTCCATCTGGACCTATGCCCTGACCCAGCCAAACTTCTTTGGTATTTCGGGAACCGTCAGCAACAACGCCAGGGAATACAATGGTTTCGTTTCTTCGCTCAGAATCTTCCTGCTTTCCAAAAGCGGAAAGGAAATTGGCGAATTGATTGTATTGATCCAGTCCGCTTCGGAAATCAACCAGGAAGGAAAACTCAAGTCCTTTGTAGAAAAACTGATTCCTAACGCCTCCGAATAGTTTTGGAACTGCATTTCCCAGAATGATCTGATTTCCGGTTCTTACCGGGAAACCATTAGTGCCTATGAGCTGAGGAAGATCTCTGTTCAGTTTGATCGCTTCTGGGTCCATACCCGGTCTTACATAGTGACTGCCGTAGATATTTCCATAAGCCTGTCCTTCTTTTAGGATCATTGTTACAGTAGATCCCACATATCCAAATTGACTACCCACGACGATCTGATCGATTCCTTCGCGGATTGATTTGACTTCATTTCTGTTGGTGGTAAGATTGGCACTTACATCCCATCGGAAATCACCTCGCTCAATTGGGGTACCGCCAAGAACAATCTCCCAACCTCTGTTTTCGATTTCACCGGCGTTGGTGATGTATGAGGAGAATCCCGTGGCATCAGAGATTGGCACGGGAATGATCTGATCTTTTGCATTGGACTTGTAGTAAGTCACATCCAGATTGGCTCTATTGTTGAAAAATGCCATCTGCGTACCAAATTCTATGGAAGTGGTCAATTCCGGTCTCAGATTTGGATCACCGAATACGGAATTTTTCGAGAAACCTACCTGACCGTTGAGTGGGAAGACCGATGGAGATACGAATGTCGCTCCCAGAATATGCGGATTGGTATCCTTTCCTACCTGAGCCCATGAGGCTCTTAACTTACCAAAGGTAATCCAGCTTGGAAGCTCGAAGTTTTCACTAAACACATATCCCAAATTCACTGATGGATAAAAGAAAGAATTGTTATCAGTGGGAAGGGTAGAGGAGATATCATTTCTACCCGTGACGTTCAGGAATAGGAAATTTTTATAATCCACCATCAAGTCACCATAGAATCCGACTAAGCGACGGATAGATTTGCCTTGGCTGGCAAAAATCTGAGTGGTATTTCCCAAGTTGTAAAAATCAGGAATTACGAAAT
Organism: uncultured Limnohabitans sp.; assembly: GCA_964521585.1. Taxonomy (GTDB): domain Bacteria; phylum Bacteroidota; class Bacteroidia; order Cytophagales; family Cyclobacteriaceae; genus Algoriphagus. The sequence goes on along the minus strand of CAZFSC010000061.1, from coordinate 12,378 downwards.
TGGATCCTGTAGCAGTCACCCGGTCAAACCTACGCTCAAACACATCATTACCCAGTCTCAGTTGGGTATTCCAGTTTTCATTCCACTGTTTTTTCAGGGTAATGTAAAAATTGGATGTTAAATCCCGGCTGTTGATTCGTGTCTCTTCGATAAATCCGGTTGAGCTCAATGGTACTTCACCGTCGATTCCTTTTGGACCGGGGGTGATCTCCTCTCGGCTATCACTGTAGAAATCAGATCCCAGTCGATAAGACAGTGTCAACCAGTTGGTAGGGCTATAATTGAAATTGATGTTCCCGATGATCCGGTTTACATCGTCCTCATAAGTCGCAAACCGGGCATCATAGATTGGATTTGTATTGCCGTAAGTCTTCATCGTTCCATCCGGATTTATATAATCCCTTACATCGGTTGTTTCTGACCAATACATCATACGCTCTAGGAATCGATCGTGAGGTACCCGGTTTCCACCTGAGTTCGTATAATTGATTGATCCGGAAAAGTTGAATTTCTCACTCGCTGTGACCGTTCCGGATAGCTTGGCAGTGGTTCTGTTCCAAGAAGAGAAAGGAATGATTCCTTCCTGATCCAGCCGTCCAAATGATCCGTAAAAAGTGGCTTTCTCATTTCCACCGGAAACACTTAAACTATTATCAACTTGAATCCCGGTATCGAATGCCCTATTCCAATTGTCTTGGTAGACATAATCAGGATCATTTTCCTCAGCTATATTAGCTCCCCAAGAAGGCCAAAAACTGTTGTCGTTTCTTTCTCCATTGAACCCTTGTCCATATTCATCCTGAAGGTTTGGCATCTTAACAAGGTTGTCAAATCCTACTGAGCTGTTCAGATTGACCTGGACGACTCCTGCTTTTCCCTTTTTAGTGGTTATGATGACTGCGCCGTTAGCGGCACGTACACCGTAAAGAGCTGTTGCAGCAGCACCTTTCAAAACTGACATAGTTTCGATATCATTCGGGTTGATATCTGCGATCCGGTTGGTCATCCCACGTGGGGTTCCATTGGATTCGATCGTTGAATTATCTACTGGTACCCCATCGACCACGAATAGTGGTTGGTTGTCTGCTGATGGATCCAATGAGTTGATGCCTCGGATGATGATTCTTGCAGACTGACCCGGAGCACCTCCGGAATTGGTCACCTGCACACCGGCAACCTGCCCTTGGAGTGCGTTCACGATATTTGGCTGTCTGGTGGAAGTGATCGTCTCTGAATCAATGCTTTGAGCTGCATAGCCTAGAGACTTTTTTTCCTGAGAAATACCAAAGGCTGTGACGATGAATTCGCCCAGTTCAGAGGCTTTGGTTTTCATCACTACATCCAGAGTAGTGGAGTTGTCCACTCTAAGAGATTTGGTTTCAAATCCGATAAATGAAAATGTCAATACAGATTCCGGTCCAGGAACCGTAATGGAATAATTTCCATCCAGATCCGTGACAGTTCCCGAGGAAGTGCCTTGGATTACGATACTCACCCCAGGAAGAGGATTTCCATCCTCTTGGGCAGTGACTTTTCCCTTGACAGTCTGCTGGGCATAGAGCGGTACACTCACCAGCAAAACGAAAAGGAAAAGCAATGATAAAGCGTAGCTTTTCTTCATGTGTTTGTTGTTTAAATTATTGAATTGGTTTTAATTTTCAGTTGAAAGAATATTTGCAAGATTTTTCAGCTTTTCTATTATCTACTTCAGATTTTGCTTTTTATTTCGAGATTTTATCAAAAATCAGGTGATTTTAGTAGGTAAATTCCCTAAAATCATAGCAAAAAACTGTTTTTATGAAAAGATAAAAAGTGTCCTAATTTCGGACAATTCGCAATATAGTCAAACAACGGCTGCTTAAATTAAGCATAAAGGTTTGTTTTATTAAATTATCTGTAATTGATTTTCAGTAAAAAATTAAATTTTTTCAGGTAAGAAAATATATTTCGGAAATGCTTCTTTTTGCAATATTATATTTTTATAAAATGCATTAAAATGCCAATCTACTGGTAGTCAGCAAAAAAAAAGAGCTGCACCTATCGGCACAGCTCCTTGAGTGAAGGAAGAATTGGTTATCGATTCACCTTACTAATCTGAGTGATGACCTTTTTTCCATCTTCATATCGGATTTCTTTTTTGGTTTCCACCTTTTGAGTCATGACATCTACGTGTGGTCTTTCGCTAATATGTGGGGCGATCACCAGTGCCACAATAGACATCAACTTGATCAGGATATTCATTGAAGGACCGGAGGTATCTTTGAATGGATCACCAACGGTATCGCCCGTCACAGAAGCTTTGTGCGGCTCTGATTTTTTGTAATATATCTCGCCATCGATTTCTACTCCTTTTTCGAATGACTTCTTGGCGTTATCCCAAGCTCCACCGGCATTGGACTGAAACATCCCCATCAAAACTCCTGAAACGGTCACGCCTGCAAGTAATCCACCCAATACTTCTGGTCCGAAGGCAAATCCGATTATGATCGGTGTAATCAAAGCAATTGCTCCTGGAGCTATCATCTCACGAAGTGAGGCTTTCGTAGAGATTTCCACGCATTTCTCATACTCAGGCTTGGCTTTGTACTCCATGATTCCTGGGATTTCCCGGAATTGACGTCTTACTTCATTCACCATATCCATGGCTGCACGTCCTACTGCAGCAATGGCCAAAGAGGAGAATATAAAAGGAATCATCCCTCCGACAAAAAGTCCTGCCAACACATTTGCTTTATAAATATCAATCGAGTCGATTCCGGAGATTCCTACAAAGGCTGCAAAAAGGGCCAGTGAGGTCAATGCTGCAGAAGCAATGGCAAATCCTTTTCCAGTGGCTGCTGTGGTGTTTCCTACTGCATCCAGAATATCTGTTCTACCTCTGACTTCCTCTGGAAGCTGGCTCATCTCGGCAATCCCTCCCGCATTATCAGCGATGGGTCCGAATGCATCGATAGCCAATTGCATGGCGGTAGTGGCCATCATTCCTGCAGCGGCAATTGCCACTCCATATAATCCTGCAAATTCATAGGCACCATAGATACCCGCTGCCAAAACCAGGGTAGGCAGGACGGTAGATTCCATGCCTACCGAAAGACCTCCGATAATATTGGTTGCGTGGCCGGTGGCGGACTGCTTGATGATGGACATCACTGGGCGCTTGCCCATGGCGGTGTAATATTCAGTAATGATAGACATCAAAGTGCCCACTACCAGACCTAGAATAATAGCATAGAATACATCCATGTTGGTGAACTCATACCCTCGGATGACAAGGACGTCAGGTAGCATGTATCGCACCAGAAAGAAAGAAGCGATAGCGGTAAAAACAATTGAAGACCAGTTACCCATATTCAAGGCTCTCTGAACATCGCCGCTATCATCTTTGATAGTGACGAAAGCCATTCCCATGATAGAGAAGATAATTCCAAGACCAGCCAAAACCATCGGAAGAAGGATAGGGGCAATTCCCCCGAAAGCATCCAGTGAAACAATTTCTCTACCCAGTACCATGGTAGCGAGGATGGTGGCCACATAAGATCCGAAAAGATCGGCACCCATTCCTGCTACGTCACCCACATTGTCACCCACGTTATCTGCTATAGTGGCAGGATTTCGCACATCATCCTCTGGGATTCCAGCTTCTACTTTTCCTACTAGATCTGCTCCCACATCAGCAGCTTTGGTATAGATTCCTCCGCCTACACGGGCAAACAATGCAATTGATTCCGCTCCAAGGGAGAATCCTGCCAAAACTTCCAGTGCTTTCTCCATTTCGAAGCCATTCACTCCAGCACCTACGCTTTGCACATAGACATGGTAAAATATGATAAACAAAGATCCTAAGCCCAATACTGCAAGACCTGCTACGCCTAATCCCATGACGGAACCACCGGTAAAGGAAACTTTTAGAGCGGCTTTGAGACTAGTTCGAGCCGCTTGGGTTGTTCTGACATTCGCCTTGGTTGCGATTTTCATTCCGATATACCCTGCGAAAGCTGAAAAAACAGCTCCTATCAAGAAAGATACAGCGATCACCGGACTGGATGTCTCCACAGATAACCCTGACCAAGCCAAAAGAATCATTGCAATGATGGCAAAGTAGGAAAGGACTTTCCATTCTGCTTTTAAAAAGGCCATAGCTCCATCCGCGATGTAGCCAGCCAATTCATTCATTTTTTCATCACCGGTAGGCTGCCGGGTAACCCAGGCAGACTTGATTGACATTACAACCAAACCAAGAATTCCCAACAAAGGGACTCCGTAAATCAGAACTTGTTCCATATTAAAATTAAGCCTTTGTAATTTTTAAAATGATAATTGCGCAAAGATAGAATTTCTCAGCAAGCAGCCAACTTGGATTCTTATTTCGGAATTCGAATAAAACACCTCATTTTATTTCGGGTAATGCTAAAAATTTTGATTTAAATGAATAAATGAGCAGCATTTTCCAGAATTATTGAAAAACAGGCCAAAAAAAATACGATTAGACTTAAGAATACTTTTATCCATTGAATATCAGAATGTGACAAAGTTCCTCGGCTCCTGTCTTTTACTTCCAAATCAATTTTATCCTTTTTCTATCGGTTCCAGTCAATTCAAGGCGCGTGAAGCCAAGATAAGGACTTTCTTATCTGGCCCTTGATAGCAAAAACAGACTTACTTTGCCAATACTGAACTTAATGAATTTCTATATGTCACCTTTGGATAAGGTTTAGCCAAAGTTGATTTTCTTTATTTTAATAGAAACAAATCAAAGCAATATGAACAGATCCGAAATTAAAGATTTCTTAAGCCGAGATTTAACTAAAACCCCATCTTCACCGGAACTGCTTGCACTATGGTATGATGGCAAGGGGAATTGGGAAAAGGCGCATGATCAGGTGGATCAGTTGGCTAGCAAGGATGCCGCACGGATCCATGCCTACTTACATCGCAAAGAAGGGGACGAATGGAATGCAGCATATTGGTATCAAAGGGCTGGAGTTCCCATTTATGAGGGGACTTTAGATGCTGAATGGGAAGAATTGGTGGAGCAGTTTTGGATCTATGATTAAAACTTATCCCGGCTATTTAGGTTGATAAAGTATGAAATCAATAGTAATCCTAAGTTTATTAATCCTGATTATGCCAGATCCTAAAAATCAGCTCAGCGATTTCCGCTGGGAAAATCGTTTGATTGTCACTTTTGATATGCCCGAAATGGAAGCATCTACCTTGGAGTCTGAATCCATATCCGAAAGGAAATTATTGGTATTCCAATTTCAATCTCGAAAACTGGCGAATACAAATTTTGAAGGAGAGATCGATCCTGAAGATTTTTTGAGACTTCAAGACAGACATATTGCAAATTACTTCCTGATCGGACTAGACGGGGGAGTCAAGGCAAAGGGTAAAACTGAAGACTTTTCGCTGAAAAAAATCATGAAGCAAATCGATTCCATGCCGATGCGGCAGGCCGAGATTCAAAGGAAAAAAGACGGAAAAGAGTAAAAATAAGCTACTAATTTTTTAAAACATTCAAAAAATACCCAATATTGGGTATTTTTTTGAGTGTTCACAGTTGGTATTTTTGGATTCATCTTTTTTTAAAACTGCACATGAAATTTTATTATTTATCTACAAGTCCAAATCAGCAAGGCCAATTCGAAGTTCATGACCGGGATTGCGATTTGATTCCAAGTGCGTATGATCGCGATTATCTGGGTCCTTTTAATACTGGGCAGGAAGCCCTCAGAAAAGGGAAAAGCCTCAATAAAATGGCGGTTGTCTGTCCTAAATGTGGAGCGGACAAGCCTGTGGCTATTTTTATCAAATAAATGGGGAGACACTTGAATATTTAGGATTTTTCCTTTTTATGAATTCTGACTCATTTCATCTTCATTTTCCAGCACACTTGGGACTTTCCATTTGATTGTGCCGACAGTTCTGCTTTCAGCCAGTTTGAGAGCTCTGGAGCTTCTGCGTTTTTCATATACCATTGCAAAAGTCATGATTAGGCTAGTCCCTATAATCACAAAGAGTAAAATCCCAGGTTCAAAACTTTCTACCTGGACTTCTTCAGGAATAGCATAGAACAGCAAAACCGTAATTAATCCGCGCGGAGCGATAAATGCCTGGGGGATAATATCCCTGCCTTCGAAAATCAACAATAAAATAATTCGAATCCCATAAATACTACCAATCAATAAACAGCTGATCAGTGCCACCTGAAGACTGAATAGAGAGGTGATGGCGATGGTGAGACCAAAGATGACAAAAAAGAGCGTACGCACCACAAAGGCAGTTTCTGCTGTAATCGTATGCAATTCATGGTAGATCTGATGTGCCTTTTGGTAATCCAGCAAACGAGAAAGTTTTCCTTTGAAAAACAACTTCATATTAGCTATCACTAAACCGAATATCAGAATGATAATCAGCGAGGAGAGGTGCATTTTTTTGCCTAGAGCATAGAGTAGAAGCAGCACGGCGATCAATAAGAAGAGCTTGACATTGCTTTTGATTTTCTGAAAAACCAAAATGATCGCATAACTGGCGACTAAAGAGATGACCAAAGTCAGAAGCAAATTACCTCCAAACCCCACCAGTCCCGAATCCTGAGCAGGGTTTAATTTTCCCGCAAGAAAGTAGAAAAGCATGATCCCCAAAATATCTGAAAAGGTGCTTTCATAGATATGAAACTCTCTCTTTTTTGGCTTGAGGCTTAATACGCTTGGGATGATAATCGCGCTGGAAAGTATCGATAGCGGAGTTGCATAAAGCCAAGCTGCCTGCATACTCATCTCCGGGATGTAATAATAGAGAATGCTGGCCGCTGCCCAAGTGGAGGCCATCAAGCCAATCAGTGCAATCGCAAGCGACTTCAGTATGGGGATTAGTTTTTCACGTTTAAGCTCAAGCTCCAAAGCTGCCTCCAGCACGATCATGATCAGACCCACGATGCCCAGCACTTCCAGAATAGGAAAAAAATCGATAGTTTCAGAGGTAAAGTATTGTAAGATATACTGGAGCATCAATCCCAAAGCAATCAACATTAATACAGCCGGGATGTTGGTTTTCCGGGAAAGACCGTTGAAAAGAAAGGAAAGAATGATGATGATAGAAAACTCTATAATCAGGTTATAGGAGGATATAAGTTCCATTAGAAATCAAATTTGTCAGTTTGGTTGGTTTGGATACTGTGCGATTGCAGAAAGTTTATAAAATCTTCGTGTCGCGCACCTTTGACCAAGGTATAATGCAATAAGTAAGTGTTTTCTGGCTCCAGAGCTTTGATATTGCTGGCTTTGCCTAAAGCCAAAATTGGATGATTGAAAATTAAATTCAACAACTGCTCCTTGGAAAGTTCGGATTTAAGATAAATGGCCCGCTGCTGCAAGTTGGTCTGGTTGGAGATCAGGGTAAAACCAGCCCGGTCAAAAGTTCTATACCAGACCCAGCGTTCTCCCTGGTTAGTGCCTAGCACCATGCCCAGACTTCCTATCTTATTGATTCGTCCACGGATTTTACCAGCCTGAACCAATGTGCCTGTCACCACCATCGGGCTTGCTCGCATGAATAAGCCCGTGATGTAATTGCCAAGTTGCCGATAGCCAAAACCCGCAATCAATAAAATCACCAAACCATGGGTAAGAGGATCCAATGAAATGAACCCTGCGATGACGATCATCCAGGCAGTAGGTTTATAGAAGAGCCTTATTTTTTTGAACAGCGAGAAATATTGGTCGCTGACCCTTCTTTTTTTGAAATAACGGGTGATCAGAAAAAAACAAAAGGTAAGGAGTAGGTAAGTCCCAAAGACGATTAGTATCAATGCAAAAAGATCGTTCCAGTTATTCATAGTTTAGAAAGCAGACTAAGCGAGTAATTCATGATATTTTAAGATAGCATATAGATCCTGCCGCACTGAATTTTTCACAATCAAAAATCCGCTATTATCCCGATCCAGTACCCCAATGTTGAGTAATTTTCGTACTGCAGGTTTATACTCTGTCTCATAGCGGTCTGAAAATAGAATCTTGAGTTCCAAATCACTGCAATAGCCAAATAGCAGGCAGTTTTTCAGAATCAAAAGTTCTGTCGTGGAAAGGAAGTCATTTAGATGAATTTCCTTTTCTGTGAACCGGATCGAACCATCCGGTTCGATATCTGTACAAAAAATCCAGGCCTGAAGTACCGCGCCAATGTTGTAATCAAACTTTTTCGCCAGCCATGAAATTTTCTTGCGGAGTTGATTATCATTCATCATTTTTCCTTCTTTTTCAAATATCTCCCGATGGGAGGCACCATGCCGAAGCATTACTGCTTTATAGATTTCAGCAAAGGTGGCTGTGTTGATATCCAATAGATTGGTGAAGGTCTGCGAAAAAGGCAATCTTGAATCCAGATGCATTCGCAAAGAATTGGTAGTTCCGACAATCACAAAAACCCTTGATGCGTTTGCGCTGACGAATTCTATCAAAGCCGAAACATTTGCCAAGAGGGAGCTGTCTTTGTCTCTCCACAGGTGTAGATCGTCTATTACCAGAATGGGTTTTGTATTGCTTACAGAGCGCTTGACGAAGGCTAATGTTTCACTCAGATTCCTTCCGGATTTTAATTTTCTGCCTTCAATACTGATTTCTGCGCCTGGGACGAGGAAATGTACATCCTTCGATTTAAAAAGGTGTGAGCCGAATTCCAGTAAAGTGGACTTGCCACTGAGCGGATCACCAAGCACTGCCAAGGATCGGTTATGACCTCTTTTCCAATGATCTACGATTTTTTCAAGCGCCTCTTCCTGTTTACTGCGTCTGACCAGGAATAAATCCCCGATGAAATTTTTGTTCAAAAAGAGCGAATGGTAATGGTCTGGAGTCTCTTTTTCGTTTCGGGTTTCCAGGATTTCAAGCGCTTTCTCGAGTTTTTGGTGAGGAGTTTTTTTCTTAACCTCTTGTACCTGCTTGCCTAGATTTTTGAAAAGCCTGAAAATTTTATCCGAAATCGCCCGAAGATTTCCGGGTTTACTGTTTCCAAGTCGGGTGAAGTTGGTCTGAAGCGGTACTTTGAGTTAGTCGTCCTTCGTATAAGCTTCTGTGACCTTGAACTGCTTCTGAAGCTTGGATTCGATATGGGCAACCAAGTCATTACTTTGGGAGATGGTGTGTTTTTGCTCCTGAGTGATTGAGTTTAGCGAGGCGATCTCAGCATGGAAACCCGTCAGAATTTGCGTTTTTTTAGCCACCAAAAGACTGGCTTTGATCTGGGTGACTACATGCATCATGTGGGAAAAAGTAGCCTCCTGACTATCCCAGAGATCAATGAGGTAGGGGAGGATTTCATAATCCATCCATTTTTCAGTCATCTTTCGAAAGTCGATCTTCTTCAAAACCAAATAGCCTTCGCTGGAAGCTATCGGAATGGATAGCTCAGGAAGTTTATTGACCAGATCTTCCAGGTCCCGCATCGTTTGTTCGGAGCGGATTTCAATGCCGATGCCCAGATTGATCAGTTCCTCAAAAGCTTTGATTACCCGGTCGATGTCATGTTTTTCTTCAAGATTTTTAAGTTCTAAAAGACAGTTTTCTGATTTTTGGGAGAAAATATCATTGATTTTAAGGACATCACTACGCATCTGAATGACCAAATCTCTGATCAGGCGAAATTGGACAATTGTCTGCTCCAGCCGATTATCATTTAAATCGACTTCTTTCAGTTGGGAGGCTATCGTTTCGAATTGAGCTTGGTAGGTCAGCCAGGGGTTGGTAAAATGCTTGACAGATTCCAACTTCCGTTTTAAGACTTCTGGTTTTTCAAGCATATTTTCCCGCTCCAGCCGGAAATAATTCAGGCATTTCTCAGTTTCACTGAGCAGTAGTTTTCTGGATGCTGTGAAGTGATGCAGGACTTTTTCTTCGGATACCAGATCCTCCATGGCGCGTAGCCGGGCGATGCTAAGCTGTAGCATGGTGTCCCGGAACAATAAAAAAATGGTTTTGAATCGGTCTGGAAAAGAGAAATGGATTAGATATAAATCAGGATCAGTAACCCCTGTATTCGAACTTGGAGTCTTCAGGGTCTTATGGCCCGTTTTACAATAGATGTCAAGTAATTGAGCACCGGCATGGTTCAAATAGGTGTAGAGATCTGCCGGGGAATTTTGATCTGCAATTCCTGAAATGAATCTATGAAATTCTTCGAGCAAGGAATCCACTATGGCTTTTTTATCAACTATAGTATCTTCTACCTGTGGGCTTTTTTCGCTCATAAATAATAATGATCAACCAAATTAAAATGTAAAAGCAGTGAAAAGCACTGCCTTTGGTAAGGGTTTTTTCTTTTTTTCAAGTCAAGCTCCAGATTTTGAATCCAAAGTCAGTCTCTCGGAGGACTGATCATGATGTGGGCACGATGCGTTCCAGGGTCCATAATCCACGGCATTCCAGGAGCGTAGGGCTTTAAGGGAAGACCTGTGGATTCGGAAGTTGACCAGGGGATGTAGACTACGTAGCGAAGATAGGTATCTTTGACGTCTCCGGTTTTAGGATTGTAGTTTTCATCATCAGCAGTTAGTACGAAAAGTGTAGAACCAGCAGCTGGCAGTTTAAGTTTGCCGCTTTTGGCTTCCGCTTCCCGGATGTCAAAAATTTCCTGAAAGGTTTTGCCTTCGCTTTTAAGCTGTCGGCCCCGCTCCATAAATGGCTCTGCACTGATATTGTAGCAAGCAACATTGAACCCCTTAGCATTGGGATCATCTGTGATGCAGATCAGTTCGTTGCTGCCTTTCTTAAGTAGGGTCCATTCTCCTGATGGACTGTAGCCATAAACCGTTGCATCAGATTTCATTTCCTCAGGGGCTGCAAGCAGAGCAGTTTGGATTTGAATGGTAGAGGAAGGGATTTCTTGTCCCAAAAGCGGAGAGAATCCTGCTAAAACGAGTAAGTTCATCAAGAAGTATTTCATAGCTGTAGGAGTTTGGATTGGATTAATTTAAGGTTTTTAGCTTGAATAAGAGTATTTATTATAATAACCTTACCACATTATTGTCCAGATTACCACAGTCGAGTCCTCTTCCTTGGCAAGTCAGAGCTTTCATTATTGACTTTATTTTAGAATCTTAAAACAAAATACAAGTCGACTTAAGCAGACCAATTTGGATTTTATTCATCAGAAAACTTAGACCAGATTTTTTTGCCGAGTTTTTTGAATTGGCTCGGTTCTTCTTCATCTTTTTCATCTTCTAAATCTTCTTGACCAAGAAAATAACCCATGGGTTCTAATGCCGGCACTGCATCGAAAATGACCTTAAATATTCCGAGTACCGGAATACTGATAATCATACCTGCCACTCCCCAGATCGATCCTCCGAGAACAACAACTACGATGGCTACAAGCGGATTGATGTTGACTTTACCTCCGACTACATAGGGTTGAAGGATATAGCTTTCCACGAATTGGGTTATGGAATAAGTGATTGCCACCCCGATGTACATTCCCAATTCACCTCCGGAGAAAGCAGCCATAAACATGGCTATCACAACGCCAATTACATTACCTATATAGGGGATCAAAGTCAGAAATGCCGCCAGTATACTTATTAAAATTGCATTTTCGATACCTGAAATACTTAAACCAATGCTGTATAATACTGCCAAAAATGCAATCAAAATCAGTCTGCCTATCAGAAAGTCAAAAGCAAGTTGGATGATGTTCGAGAATACCTCTTTCACTTTCTCCTGCTCTGAATTCCCGAAGAAATTCAATATGGATTTTTTGATTTTACTTCGGTAGTAAAGAAGAAAGAAAAGATAAATTAGAACCAGCAGACTATTTCCCAAAAAACTAAAGAAACCCATCAGAATGCCACCTACCCTGGAAAATAATCCATCAGGTATTTGGTTAGTCAGCGAAGATTGAGAGGATTGGGTTTTTTCTTCCTTCTCCGAATCGCCATCTTCTGATTTGCTGTCCGAGCTTTCTTTTTCTGATTGATTTTGATTGGACGAAAAAAGCTGGTTAATGTCATCCTGAAATGTAAATCCAGTGTTTTCACTGACGAACTCTTCAAATGCCTCAATCCCGGTTCGAACTTTTTGTTTGATTTTTGGCCATTCGTCTGAAAACTGGGCAATCTGAAAAGTGATTAATACAAAAAAGGAAATGAATGTCACGAAGCTAACCAGGACACATACGAGTGCTGAAAATCCCCTTGGCAATCCTCTTCGATCCAGTTTTCTGGCGAGTGGAATACATATTAAAGCGAGAATAACGCTAATGGTAATCGGAATAAAAAAACCAGAAGCGTAAATCAAGCCTCGGATTGCAAAGTATAAACCTACGACGAGCAAAACGAAGTAGATTAAGATTTCCTTTCCTGGTTTCTTTTGATGCGTGCTAGTCATA
>CAZFSC010000060.1:12895-19433 GCA_964521585.1 uncultured Limnohabitans sp. | reverse complement strand
AATATTCCATGAGCACATTGTTCCGCATGAGAATGTGAAGTAGAAGGGACTATTCCTGAATTTCCACTGACATCGACAGTTTGGAATTGCTGTCCAAAAGCTCCAAAAAAAATAATGTTTAGTGGAAGAAAAAGAAGAAAGTTTTTACTAAAAAGACCAAACCGAATATTCATCAAAAATAAAGTTAGGCCTCAGTAAGATTGACTGCTTCTACTCTAATGATCTCAGGAATTGCTCGTTTGATCGCTTCTTCTACTCCAGCTTTCAAAGTCATTGTGGACATAGGACAGGAACCGCAATTGCCTAGCATTTCAATCTTCAACACTCGATCTTCAGTTAATTCTACTATTCTCACATTCCCACCATCAGCCTCCAAGTATGGACGAATCGTATCAAGGGCGAATTCTATTTGTTCTCTCAGTTCTGTTGTCATCTTCAAATTATGCTTTTATTTCTACTACCTCTGTTTTTCCTTGTGAAGCGTTTCTGATGGCTACCTGACTTGCTACTGCCTGTGCCAAATTCATGTAAGCTTCCTGTGTTAATCCATTTTTCATCACTGCCGGAAATCCGGTATCTCCGCTTTCGCGAATGCTCTGAACAATAGGGACTTCACCAAGAAAAGGAACGTTGTATTTTTCCGCCAATCTTCTTCCACCTTCTTTGCCAAATAGGTAGTATTTATTTTCCGGCAATTCTTCGGGTGTAAAATAAGCCATATTTTCAATAACACCTAAAACGGGTACATTAATTTGCGGTTGTCTAAACATGGATAAACCTTTGCTTGCGTCTGCAAGTGCTACTTTCTGAGGAGTAGTCACAATCACCGCTCCCGTGACCGGAAGGGTCTGGACCATAGTCAGGTGAATATCCGAAGTGCCAGGAGGCAAATCAATCAGGAGGTAATCCAATTCCCCCCATTCCACATCCGAGATAAATTGCCGTAATGCCGAACTTGCCATCGGACCTCTCCATACTACGGCGCTGTCTGTAGGAGTCAGAAATCCGATTGACATCAGTTTGACACCATACTGAGAGATAGGGATAATGATGTTTTTATCGTCGACCTTTTTTACTGCCGGTTGTTCTCCTTCTACATTGAACATGGTGGGAATAGAAGGACCGGAAATGTCTGCATCAATCAGTCCCACTTTGGCTCCTGATTGAGCGAGTGCTACAGCCAGGTTAACTGCGGTGGTGGATTTGCCTACTCCTCCCTTACCAGAAGCAATGGCGATAATATTTTTCACAAAAGGAAGAATTGGAGTGGCATTTCGGACTGTAGTGACCTCAGAGGTCATAGTGATGTCCCAGTTGATTTGCTGACCAAAGTCTTTTTCCAGTTCTTCTAAACAGTTGTTTTTAATCACTTCTTTCAAAGGACAGGCCGGAGTAGTAAGCACTACGTTGAACCGGACTTCATTTCCATTGATTTCAATTTTTTGTATCATACCAAGAGTGACCAAGTCCTTTTTTAAATCTGGATCTTGAACTCTCGATAATGTTTTAAGGATGGCGTCCCTGGATAATTGCATGGATATTTGTAGAAATTTTTCGCAATTTAGAGCTTCTCATGCTCTTAATAAAACTGCATTTGAAATGTGTGACAATTAAACTTGGTGGGATAGGAAATAGTTCTTACAAAATCCTAAGATTAAAAAAACGGGGGATTACCTTTGCTGCAATTACAATTTTATGGGAATCAGTAAGCATACCACGGACCAGGTCAAAAACCGAATGGACATCGAAGAGGTGGTCGGGGATTATGTTCCTTTGAAGAAGAAAGGGCAGAATCTTTGGGCCTGTTGTCCATTTCATGGTGAAAAAACTCCTTCTTTTTCCCTATCGCCCGCCAAACAAATCTATAAATGCTTCGGCTGCGGCAAAGCAGGGGATCCCATCCAGTTTGTGATGGATATTGAGGGAATCGGCTTTCAGGAGGCCATCCGACATCTTGCAGGTAAATATGGGATCGAAATTGAGGAAGACCATGACCGGACGCCTGAGCAGGATCAAGCTCAGAGTGAGCGAGAAAGTTTATACATCTCCTTAGGCTTTGCCCGAGACTTTTTTGTTAAAAATCTTACTACGGAAGAAGGGCGATCCATCGGCTTGAGTTATTTCAGGGAAAGGGGGTTTACGCCGACGATCATCGAAAAATTTGATCTTGGCTACGCTATGGAAGGCTGGGACAATCTGCTCAAATCAGCAAAATCTGCAGGTTTTCAGGAAGAGATTTTGCTGAAAGCCGGTCTGGTCCTTCAGAAGGAAAGTGACCCTTCCCGCATTTATGACAGGTTTAGAAATCGAGTCATTTTCACGATTCATAATATCAGTGGTAAGCCAATCGGTTTTGGAGCGAGGATTCTTACAAAAGATAAAAACCAACCCAAATACATCAATTCTCCTGAAACTCCGGTCTATCATAAAAGTGATGTGCTCTATGGGATGTTTCAGGCCAAAAAAGCTATCCGGGATAAGGATAACTGCTTTTTGGTGGAAGGATATACGGACGTTGTGTCCCTGCATCTCTCGGGAATAGAAAATGTCGTAGCCTCTTCCGGTACTTCCCTTACCGATGGACAAATCAAATTAATTAAGCGATTCACCAATCAAGTGACCTTACTTTACGATGGTGACTCTGCGGGGATTAAAGCCTCGCTTCGCGGAATCGATTTGCTTCTGGAAGGGGGATTGAATGTGAAAGCTGTTGTCTTTCCTGAGGGAGAAGATCCAGACAGTTATTCCAGAAAAGTAGGTTCACAAGCTTTTCAGGAGTATCTGACTCAAAACAGCCGGGATTTTATCGGTTTCAAAATCGGGCTTTATAAAGACGAATTTGTCAAGGATCCAATTCGAAAAGCCGAAGTAATCCGGGAAGTAGTGCTAAGTATAGGCAAAATTCCGGATCCGATTATTCGGTCTGTGTATGCCAAAGAAGCTTCCAATCTATTGGAAATAGAAGAGGCGATTATTCATGCAGAATTGAATAAAACACTTCTAAAGACTCAAAAAGAACTTTATAATAAGCAAAAGCAGGAAATTGAGCCTGAAGAATCCATTCAGGAAGTCTTATCCAGCGAAACGGAAATACCTTTTGAAGAGATACTCCGGATTCAGGAAAGAGAGATGGTTCGATTGTTAATCACTTACGGACAGCAGTCGCTCACAGAACAAGAAATATCCCTTTCAAACTATCTTTTAGCAGAAACCGAGGATCTGGATTTCAGCACACCTGTTTATTCACGGTTGCTGAAACTTTATCGGTATGCTTTGGTGAAAGGTGAAATACCTACTGTGGAATATTTTATTGGTATGGGAGACCAGGAAATTCAGAAAGAGGTGATTGATTTGGTGACTATGCGTCATGAAGTATCTGTACATTGGGAGGATAAGCATCAAATTATCATCAATAAAGAATCTGATGACCTGGCTTTGACAGGCTATAAAAGCGTATTGAGATTGAAGCGAAAGATGGTTCAAAAAATGATGGATGAGGCAAAATTAAAGCTGAAAAATGCTGAATTGGAAAAGCTTCCCGATCAGCAAATCACTGGTTTTCAAGAGCTTTATTTCGAATTAAAGAAAGTACAACTGGAGATTGACCGGGAACTGGGGATTGTAATCGGGTAAAACCAAACTTTATTTGGTGCAATCCTGTTTTAACTCCAAACCGTGTAGATTTGCAGTCGCAATAAATGTAAACCCAAGTTCAGTGGAAAATTTAAATCTTGATCCGATTGAGGATGCAATCGCAGCCATCAAAAACGGAGAAGTAATAATCGTAGTGGACGATGAAGATCGTGAAAATGAAGGCGACTTTGTCTGTGCTGCCGAAACCGTAACGCCTGAAATTATCAATTTCATGGCAACCCATGGGAGAGGTTTGATCTGTGCGCCTTTGGTCGAAGACCGCTGCGAACAACTTGGACTGGATTTGATGGTAGGAAGTAATACCGCGGCATTCGAGACACCGTTCACCGTTTCGGTGGATTTGATCGGTCATGGATGCACGACGGGAATATCTGCATCAGACCGAGCAAAAACGATCAAAGCTTTAGTAGATGATTCGATTCATCCTACAGAGCTTGGAAAACCAGGACATATATTCCCTTTGAAGGCGAAGCGAGGAGGGGTTTTGCGAAGAGCCGGCCATACGGAGGCTGCAATTGATCTGGCTAGACTCGCGGGCTTTTCGCCTGCAGGGGTTTTGGTAGAAATCATGAATGAAGATGGTACCATGGCCCGGCTCCCGGACCTGATTCAGGTTGCAAAGAAATTTAATCTTAAACTAATATCCATTAAAGACCTGATCGCTTACCGCCTGCGAAATGAATCGCTGATTAAGCGTGAAATTGGTGTAGAACTACCGACCACCTTTGGAGATTTTGACCTGATTGCTTTTAGGCAGACGAATACACAAGAGATCCATCTTGCGCTGATCAAGGGTACGTGGAAAGAAGATGAACCGATCATGGTTCGTGTCCACTCTTCTTGTATGACAGGCGACATATTTGGGTCATGTAGATGTGATTGCGGGCCACAACTTCATAATGCGATGAAAATGGTTGAGCTCGAGGGCAAGGGCGTAATCCTTTACATGAATCAAGAAGGTAGAGGTATTGGATTGATCAATAAATTGAAGGCTTACAAACTTCAGGAGCAGGGAATGGATACTGTTCAGGCCAATCTTGCCTTAGGTTTGCCGATGGATAGTAGAGATTACGGAGTTGGAGCTCAGATTCTTAGAGACTTGGGTATTTCCAAAATCAGATTGATTTCAAATAATCCCAAAAAACGCGTGGGATTATTAGGCTATGACCTCGAGATAGTGGAGCAACTGCCGATAGAAATCCTTCCAAATCCGCATAATGAGCGATATCTTCAGACCAAGCGGGATAAGATGGGACACAATATTCTTAAGTAAGGAGCCGTTTTTTTGATTCAAATCCATCGCTGATCTTTTGAGGAATGGAAAAAACCGACGTGAAATAATTACGTAGATAAAGAGGATGATAAAAGGCTTAGTAAAAAAATTCTGTATACTGACTCTTCTCCTATTTGGAGCGAATGCAGTTATTGCACAAAATCAATTTCCTTCTCAGATCTCCCACAAAGGAGTAATTGTAGGAGTTGATGGGCAGCAGTATTCCGGTTTGGTGAAATACGATCTGGAAAACAATCTGGTACAGTTACAAAAAGAGACAATTACCACGTTCACGGCTTCCAACGTAGCCTATTTTGAAATCTTTGACGAGATTTTTGGTGGAAACCGTAAATTCTATTCTTTACCCTATGCGCTGAATGGGGATTATGAAACTCCCATATTCTTCGAGGTATTGACAGAAGGTCAGAATGTAGCGCTGCTTTGTAGGGAATATATTGCGACCGATTCCAGAAATATGTCTCCTTATGGAGCAATGGGGATGAGTCCATTCTGGGGACCTCCTTCGATGATTGGCTATCGGCTTGCATTTAATTATTATTTTTTTAAAAATGGATCTATTGAGCGGTATAGCTTGAAGAAAAAAGATTTATTTAATTTACTTTCGGGTCACGATGAGGAGATCAGTCTCTTCATGCGCAAAAATCGACTCGAACATGATAAGCGCGGAGACTTACTTCGAATCACTGCTTATTACAATGAACTGAATAAAAACTAATGTCCAAACCTCTTATTCTCGTCTCCAATGACGATGGGATTACCTCTAAAGGGATCTTATCACTTGTTTCTGTCATGAAAAAATTGGGAGAAGTCGTTGTCGTAGCTCCGGATAGTCCGCAGTCCGGGATGGGACACGCGATTACAATCGGAGAAACGTTAAGATTGGTAGAGGAAGAAATTTTCACAGATGTACTGGCTTACAAATCAAGCGGTACCCCGGCAGATTGTGTCAAATTAGCCAAGCATTACGTGCTTAAAGACCGTGTTCCCGATTTGGTGGTCAGTGGGATCAATCATGGATCCAATACTTCCATTTCGGTTTTGTATTCAGGTACCATGTCTGCGGCAATTGAAGGAGCATTGGAAGGGCTCCCTTCGATCGGTTTCAGCCTGTGTGATTATTCTTCAAAGGCCGATTTTTCACATGTAGAGGAATGGGTGGAGAAAATAGCCCGACAAGTTCTCGAAAATGGAATTCCAAAAGGGATAGCCCTGAATGTGAATTTCCCGCCGAAACAAAACCAGCCGATTCAGGGGATTAAAATCGTCAGACAGGCAGAGGCAAAATGGCAGGAAGAGTTTGATGAGCGATACGATCCCACAGGCAGGAAGTATTTTTGGATGGCCGGTAACTTTGTGAATTTTGATAAAGGGGAGGATAATGATGAATGGGCTATAGCAAATAATTATATTTCAATCGTTCCATGTCAATATGATCTGACTGCCCACCATGCCATTTCCCAGATCAATAAAAATTGGGACTGGAATGAATTAAGAAATTAATTTATTCTTTTTGGGCTTATTCTCAATAATTTTAAAAAAAAGCTTAGCCGCTTCCTTTTGAAATATTGCTAATTTGCGAGCCCTTACGAA
>CAZFSC010000060.1:0-12795 GCA_964521585.1 uncultured Limnohabitans sp. | reverse complement strand
AGCCCTTACGAATTCATTGCCTTGTGATTAGATTCCCTCTTTTATTAATCCTGTTACTTCTTACCTTTTCACCAAGTGTCTTTTCGCAGATTCTTGATAATGACAGTCTAAAGGTAGAATTGGAATCTGCAGAGAACTTCGAACGGATAAATATTCTCAATCAGTTGGGGACAAGTCTCCGGGAAATATCTCAGGAAGAGGCTCTTGCTTATTCCAAAGATGCCGAAAGTCTTGCGATCGAATTGAATGACAAGGCTGGTGAGGCCAAGGCGAAAGAGAATATCGGCTGGATTTATTACCGTCGGGGTCAGTGGCAGGAAAGCTTTGATTATTCTGAAAAGGCCTATCAATTGGCTATGGAAGTGTCGGATTTCAGAAAGGCAGCTGGAATACTCAATAATATTGGTGCCCTGTATTATGAGCAGCAGAATTTTCCGATGGCAATAGTCCAGTTTAAAAATGCCTATAAGATTGCTAAATCCTCTGGTGATCTCTATACTCAGATCAGAAGTCTGAATAACGTTGCATTCAACTTCGTCCAAATCGAAGCCTATGATTCAGCCTTATTTTATTCAAAAAAGGCAATCGAGACAAATGAAAATGCAGGCTCACCTTACCTGACTTCTTTCGCCAATCGGGTAATTGGAGATGTATATTTTGCGAGAAACAAATTTGATTCTGCAGAAATGATCTTTAAAAAATCTCTTGAAATGGCCAAAGTTCAAGGGATACTAACATTTCAGGCAAGTCTTCTACACCGTCTTGGAAATACACTTTTACTTCAGGGGAAACTTGAAGAGGCTGAAACCTACCTAAAACAGGGAATCGAACTTTCTCAGAGAAATTCATTTCTGGACGAACTTGCAAAATCCCGTAAGTACTTGGCCAAAGTATATGAAGCCCAAGGGGATATTCTAGCAGCATTCGAGGAGCAATCAAAGTACCTGACACTCAATGACTCACTTTTGGATCAACAAAACAAAGATCGATTGGCATTGATGCAGGGAATGTTCCAGGATAATCTTGAAAAATCAGAAATGGACCTCCTTCTGGCCCAAAATGAAAATCAAGCCAATAGACTACAATTTGTGAACCGTCTGGTATGGGTGGTGAGCATTGCCGGATTGCTGATATTGGCCTTGGGCATTTGGCTGGCACGTCTGAATAAAAAGACCCAAATTCAGAATCTTGATTTGGATCAAAAATCCAAAGAACTTGAAAAAATCAATCAGACTAAAAACAAGCTTTTCTCCATTTTGGGACATGATTTAAGGGGCCCAATTGGACAGGTTAAAAGCTGTGTGGATTTATTTTTGGCAGGAGAGCTGGACAAGGAAGAATTCATTGACCTTACCAGAAATCTCAAGAAGGATGTGGATGCAGTCTACCTGACCCTGAATAATACCCTCAAATGGTCTATGGCCCAAATGGAGGGATTCAAACTAAATAAAAAAGAGATCAGTTACAGTGAGGTTGTAGGCAATACGATTTCGCTGATTCAAGCACAGCTGGATGAAAAGGAAATCAAAATTCATCAGGATTATGATTTGAATACTCCAGTGCTGGCAGATCCGGATTTGATAGAAGTGGCGGTAAGAAATATCATCACCAATGCAGTTAAATTTTCCAAGCCAGGAGACGTCTTAAAAATCATTACCTCCGAATCCAATTCTAAAGGTAAACTCTGCATTACAGATCAGGGGGTAGGGATGACTAAAGAACAAATCAAACAGATTCTTTCTGATAAAATTACTATTTCGGATTCCAAGCCTGGAACATTTGCTGAGCAAGGTTCCGGTTTAGGTCTTCAGATTTGCAAGGAGTTTGTAAAAATGAATGGCGGTAAATTGACCATTGAAAGTATTCCGGGTCAGGGCACAAAAGTTTGTGTTTTGCTGCCGAAGGCCTAATCTTCGATCTGAACCCGATCTACAACCAGGAAATCCTCCAGTTTTTGAATTTTTTTCAGGATTCCCAGGTCAACCATTTTGTCCATCGACTGAGTCAATTCCTGGCGTGAAAGGGTAGGGCTGGTAGCCCACTTGGTTTGGGCAAACCATTTCTTGACATTTTCAAGTTTCAGGTCGTAAGCTGTTGAAATATCTTTCAGTGCGTTTTCAGAATTTTCAATTTGAATAGCCTCCTTATAGACTAGGTCACGAACCTTGAAAATAACATCACCAAATTCAGAGAGCGCACTAGTTGACGCTACGATTACAAAGCAACTCCAAGGGCTAGGTACTTCTCCGATCCGTTTCATTTCTCCGGAATCAACCCAAGGCATGGTAGTGAATTTTTCCCACAGAAACATCTCCGGATGTTGGGAATCCATTACTTCCAAAGCACCTTGCAGATTGCCCACAACTTTAAAAGTTAAAGAATCTGATTCCCAATTTTGCCTTTGGGCTAATACATAAGCCATCAGGTGGGAGCCCGATCCTTCTCTTGAAATAAGGAAATCATGCCTTTCAAGATCATCAAGAGTGCTTTCTGAGGATTTACCGGCAATATGAATTCCCCAGAGCAAAGGTGATTTGACATGGAAACCGATCATTCTGGACGGATTTCCTGCCTCAAAATCTTTGAGAAAACTTTCCGTGAGCACTAGGGCAATCTCTGTCTCCTTGGCTCTAAGCGCAGAATTCATTTGACCAGATCCTCTGGATTCATCGATCCATTCCAACCGGATACCGTCTTGGAGAAAAGGTTGACTGTCGATGACTTTTTTCCAGGGATAGTTGAAATGTTCGGGAACACCCGTGATTCTTAATGTTTTCATTTTGATATTCTACGCTTTAGTCATGGGTGACATTTCGGTCGGTAATAAACAGATTACTCAGACCTGCTAAAATCAACAGAAGCCCAGCCAGTAGCATGGTATTGATTACCGCTTCGCCAAAAATGAATTTATATAAAAAATTGACTCCACCCAAAGCCGCAACAATCTGGGGAATGACGATAAACATATTGAAAATCCCCATGTAAACTCCCATTTTGCGCGGTTCTACTGAAGAGGAGAGCATTGCGTAAGGCATGGAAAGAATGCTTGCCCAGGCTATACCTACCAGGGAAAAACATATATGCAGCATCCATGGCTCTGAGATAAAATAAATCAGGATGAATCCGGTGCCACCGGTAATCAAACTGACCAAATGCACCATTCTCCGATTGATTTTGATTTGGCTTGCAATGTATGCCAGGATCAAAGCATAAAACATAGAAACCAGGCCGTATGTGCCGAGGTAGTTCCCAACGCTATCTGCAGCGTCATTGTAAGCAGCAGAGCTAGTATCTGTGGCACCAAAAACATGCTCTGTGATTGCAGGTGTAGCAAAGCTCCACATCGTAAAAAAAGCAAACCACGAGAAAAACTGCACCAAGCCCAGCTGTTTCATGACTTTTGGCATCGAGGTGATGTTTTGGATGATTTCTTTAAATCCGGCAAATGCGCCTCTTTTTGCTGCTTTTTCGCGCCTAAATTCATCCATGTCTTCTGGAGGATATTCGTCAGTGGTCAGAATAGTATAGAGAATCGAGCTGAAGAGTACGAAAGCTCCAATTGCGAAGGCATATTTCACAGAATCAGGTACAACTCCATCCGGAGCGGTATTTGGAATGCCTATTTGAGTCATCATCCAGGGAAGGTTGGATGCGATCCAAGTGCCAATGCCTATGACTAAAGTCTGGACGACGAATCCATAGGATCGCTGGGATTCAGGAAGTTTGTCAGCGACCAAAGCCCGAAATGGCTCCATACTGATATTGATTGAAGCATCTAAAATCCAAAGTGAACCTGCAGCCATCCATAATGCTGAGGAATAAGGTGCAAAAAACAGGGCGATCGAACTCAATACAGCTCCTATAAAGAAAAAAGGCTTTCGTCTCCCAAATTTGGGATGCCAGGTTCGATCACTGAGATATCCAACTATGGGCTGTACCAAAAGCCCTGTAAGGGGTGCGGCGATCCAAAGAAACGGGATCGTGTCCTTGTCGGCCCCGAGGGTTTGGAAGATTCTTGACATGAATCCTCCCTGAAGGGCGAATCCAAACTGAATTCCTAGAAATCCAAAACTCATGTTCCAGATTTGCCAGAAATTTAATCTTTTCTTTAAGGTCATTTTGGGGGCAGGTTAGGGTCTGTTAAGCCTTTAAATCAATGCGGATCTCATCATTGCTGTGAGTCAATTCAAAAGTCCGAATATTCTTAATTTCGTAGTAGGGGTGGTCATTTTCTGGCAAAGGGTCAAATTGAGTCAGTCTGGATAAGAAAGCGAAATCTTCAAAATCCAGATTGACTGTTTGTGCATTGATAGAAACAGTATTCGTGGTAAAACCATGAAGAAATACCTTAACCGTCTTAAAGTCACTGGAATAATCTCCTTCAGATTTAGCAAAAATAATCTGATTTGATTTTGGCTTATAACTAATTTTACGTTTCAGGAAATGTCCTGATCGGTAATTATGGGAAATTCCATCATCCTCATAATGCACAAATGAACTTTCATCTGAGCCCTGATAAATGTGGATTCTCAAGACTCCATCGTGGGGTTCGCCTGTGGAAAATACTTCTGATTGCATGCTAAAAATACTTCCAGCCTTCACATAAACGGGGAGGTAATTGATTGGACAATCTGCATAGATCGTGTTTTCGCCATTATAAATCTGGTCAGAATAGAGATAGTACCATTTTCCTTTTGGTAGGTACACTTTGGTGATTTCTTTGAAGCTTTCTACTGGCGCTACCAAAAACCGATTGCAGAATAAATACTGATTTTGAAATGCAGAACTATATATTGATAAGTCGTCAGGATAGTCGATTGCAAGGCTACTCACCAAGGGAAGACCCGTCTGGCTGGCTTCATAAAAAGCAGCATAAATTGTGGGCAATAATTGGTAGCGAAGGTTCATGTAATTCCGGGAGATCTCTTCCACTTCTTCTCCAAATGCCCAAGGCTCAGCATCATTGCTATTGATCATGGAATGTGCCCGGTAAAGAGGGGAAAATGCAGCAATACTCATCCATCTGGCAAAAAGCGACTTGCTGGATTCTCCTGCAAAACCTCCAACATCATAACCTGAAAATGCGACTCCACTCAACCCAAGGCTATTGATTAATCTTACACCGGCCAGCATGTGTTCTTCTGAGGCGGTATTATCCCCTGTCCAGGCTGCTGCATAGCGTTGAATTCCTGAAAAACCAGAGCGGGTTAATACGAAAGCTCTTTCGGTTTCATTTTGAACCAAGGCACCTTCCTGGGTACTTCTGGCCATCTGCATACCATAGATATTTCTGGCTTGTCTATGGGAAGCGGTACTTCCTTCGTAATCAAATTCAATCAGATTTGGAGTGAATTGACCCCAGGATGCTGGTTCATTCATATCAGTCCAGAATCCGTCAACACCTGCTTCGGTGTAAAATGCCATTTTCTCTGCCCACCAAGTTCTGGTCTCCTTTTTGGTGAAATCCGGAAATGTACACCAGCCTGGCCAGACTTGCGCTTCATATTCTTGTCCATCAGGATATTTTACAAATAAGTCTTTGACTTTTCCCTCCTCATAAGGCTGATATCCTTCCTCGGTTTTGATACCCGGATCCAGAATCACCACTACCCGAAATCCCTTCGACTTCAGGGCTTGGATCATCGCTTTGGCATCTGGAAATTTCTCTCCGTCAAAAGTGAATACCTTATAGGCTTCCATGTGATGAATATCCAAATAGATCACATCGGCAGGCATTTTTTTATCCCGGAAGTTTTTGGCTACGGTAAGCACTTCTTTATCCGGATAATAGGAATACCGGCATTGTTGAAATCCGAGTGCCCATTTTGGCGGTAATTGCATTCGGCCGGTAAGTTCGGTATAGCTGGAGATGATCCCCGCTACATTCGGTTCATGGATGAAATAATAATCCATATCCCCGTCCTCCGCATTGAAATAAATGAAGCGATTGGTGGAAGCCCCAAAGTTGAAAACGGTTTTGTGCGTATTGTCAAGAAAAATCCCATAAGCACCCTGATCGTGTATGCCTATGTAAAATGGAATACTCATGTATAAGGGATCATCACTGATTCCATAACCAAAATAATCCGTGTTCCAATTGGTGTAGGCTTTTCCAAATCGATTTAGATTTCCTGTTTTTTCACCCAAACCGATGAATTTTTCATTTTTCTGTACCTGCTTATAGGTCGTCACTTCGGTTCCAATCCAAGCTGTACCCAATGAATCATCTGCATTCAGGATGTTGCCATCAGCATCAAAGAAACTCAAACTTAAACGCTTGAGATTTACTTGGAGGGTAAGCTTTTCAGTTTGAAGAATGAGCAAATCTTTCTTTTCATGCACACTGAATTTAACATTTTTAGGATCTGAAACTACAGAATAAGGATTGGATTCAAAATCTGAGTATCGAGTCATTTGAATCCGAATCATTCCGGAGTCATACACAATGAACCTAAACTTCCCACTATCAGATTTCCCTTCTATTCCAGTATCAGTCTCTTCCCAAAAATTCACGGCTCCCATTCCCAGATGTCTGGAAGAAGATTTGATTTTTTTTAAATTAAATTCTGGCGATTTCATAATGGATCTTTTCAGAGGTAAGCAAGTAATCGGGCTAATTTAGAAACGATAAGGAATACAAAAAATCTATTATTCCTTTCTAATTGGGCTATAATTCGCTGAAGATGGTGGCCATCATTCCTATTTTTGAATTTTAGCCGTATTCAATCGTTTGCATGAAAAAATCAAATACTCAGAAATTTTTTTCTTGATTTTTTATTTTACCGAAGAATTTCGAATTAAAAGCTCGGTATCCAATACAATCGGTTCGGTAATAGTCGCAGGGTCCAATTTTTTCTCGATCATGTCCAGCAGCAATTCAGTTGCTTTCAAACCTATTTTAAACCCAGGCTGGGACACGGAGGATAGGGTGGGCTCAATCATAGAACAGAACTGCCAATTGCTAAAGCCTACTATTCCTACATCGTTTGGGATATTATAGCCCAACGACTTACAGGCCAACATCGCACCGACCGCTGCCATGTCATTATTGGCAAAGATGGCATCGGGCTTTTCATTGAGAGATTTAAAGAGTTTTTCGGTGATTTTACTTGCTTCATCGGAAGTACCATAGGCGCATTCGACAATCAAGTTCGGGTCTATATTAACCCCATGATTGCTTAAAGCTTCCCGGTATCCTCTTTCTCTTTCTTTGCTGATTGATAGATTTTTAGGACCGGCTAGATGTACAATACGGTTATAGCCTTGTGAAATAAGATGGGAGGTGGCATTATATGCGCCACGATAATCATCTACCATGACATTGATAGCGTGGGGAATATCGGGTACCCGGTCAAAAAAAACGATGCTGTATCCATGATCCAAAAGCTTTGAAAAATGCTCAAAATCTGTGGTTTCTTTTGAAAAGCTTACCAGGAAACCATCGATCTGATTGGATAGCATGGTTTCAATACTAGACTTTTCCCTAGCCAAGCTTTCATTGGTTTGAGAAAGAATAACATTATAACCTCTGGAAGAAGCGACTTCCTCGATTCCGCTGATCACTGTTGAAAAGAAAAAGTGAACAACTTCAGGAATGATCACACCAATAGTGAATGACCTGCTCTTTCGTAAAGAAAGAGCAATGGCATTTGGTCTATAGTTTAATTTTTCTGCTACTTCTTTGACTTTTCGCTTGGTTTCATCGCTGATTCCCGGATAGTCTTTCAGTGCCCTCGAAACGGTGGAAGAGGAGACATTTAGCTCTCTGGCAATATCTTTAATGGTAGCTTGTCCGATTTTCATAAAATTAGATTATTCCTAGAAGCACTTTCAAGTAGAAAACTTCCCGAATGAGCTATGGCAATCTATTCAATTTTACGTCAATTATCCAAAAAAGCAGTTTCAATTCTTAACCTTTCAAAAAAAACTTTTTTTATGCAAACGTCAACGCAAACGATTGCAATAAATTTTTAGGAGTATGCGGCAGTCAGCTTATTGTTTATTCGGGAAATAGGTTTTAAAATTTAAAACTGTAAACCAAATCAGGAGAATATCAGTCAATTAGATCCGATTGAGACTTACATTATTTGGTTAAAAAATTTGATTATTTAAAGATTTATTAAACAACTCCAACCCAATTTAATTCTTATGAAAACAATCTTAAAATTAGCCAGACTTGCAGCTATAGTCCCGCTACTATTTGCTTGCGACAATTATGAAATGCCACCGATTATAGAGCAATCGGGAGCTGCACTTACTGAACCAGCTGCGGGTGCTTCTCTTGAATTGAACAAGAATACACCAGATGCGATGATTCCTTTCACCGTTTCTGCAGCAAACTTCGGTATGCAGGGTGAAGTCACTTATTATCTGGAAATGGGTCTTGCGGGAGCCAATTTTGCAAATGCAAAAGAACTTGGTTTTTCAAAAACTAATATTATCGAGGTGAAAACCAAGAAATTGAATGATGAATTATTAGCGATGGGGCTTCCTTTGAAAGTAGCCTCCAATGTGGAATTCCGGGTAAAATCTACGATTTCACAGCCACTTTCCCCGATTTATGGGCAAACTGTCACCCTGAAGGTAACTCCTTACGATACTTTTGTACCATTCCCGCTTTTGTACGTACCAGGAGATTATCAGGGCTGGAATCCTGAAAACCTGAAGACGAGTTTGAAATCTATTAATTTCAATAAAACATTCACTGGATTTGTACACATTCTAGGAGGAAGCGGTGAGTTCAAATTTACTGAAGAGCCTGCCTGGGTAAATGGTAAAAACTACGGTTCTGCCGGTACAGAGGGAAAACTTTCTAACCAAAGTGATGCTGGAAATATTAAGGTTACAAAGTTTGGAACTTATGAAGTGACAGTGGATTTGGAGGCTAAAACATATACGCTTTCACAACCAAAGCTTTGGGGTATTATCGGCGATGCTACTGCCAAAGGATGGGACAATGAGACTGCAATGAATTTTGATAAAGATTTGAATGTTTTAACCATCAAAACTGATTTGAAGAAAGGCGAATTTAAGTTCCGTGCCAATCAGACTTGGGACAATAATCTAGGTACGAAAGACGGTAAACTAGTAAAAGATGGAAGCAATATCGCTGTTCCTGAAGCCGGAAATTACACCATCAAACTGGATTTCAATACCCCGGGAGAAATCACATATACTATGGTCAAGAATTAAGATCAGGTAAGTTTAATATTCAAATCAAAGGGACTGACTTGGCGTTGGAAAACTCCAGGTCGGTCTTTCTTAATTA
This sequence comes from uncultured Limnohabitans sp., assembly GCA_964521585.1. Lineage (GTDB taxonomy): Bacteria > Bacteroidota > Bacteroidia > Cytophagales > Cyclobacteriaceae > Algoriphagus. The sequence goes on along the minus strand of CAZFSC010000060.1, from coordinate 3,527 downwards.
ATCAAGCAATGAAAATCCTAAGACAAACTTTCTCCTTTTTTTTGCTACTGTTATTGTCACAGGTTGCCTTTGGCCAGGTCACCACCGAACCCTCAGTACCCAATGCGGCAGAGAAAGTCAGGATTATTTACGATGCCACTAAAGGGTCAGCAGGCTTAAAGGATTGTAATTGTGATGTGTATATTCATATCGGCGCAGTCACCGAAAGTGTGTCTTCAACTACCTGGTCTATTGTCCCGTTCACTTGGGGAACGACAGATTCCAAAGCCAAAATGACCAAAGTAGATGGTCAAACCAACCTTTATTACTACGAACTCACTCCCAATACTTTTTTCAATAATCCGAATGGATTGACTATTTACCGGCTCGGGTTAGTATTCCGAAACGGAGACGGGACCAAAGAGGGGAAAACAACGGCAAACGGGGATTTTTTCATAAATCTAGCGCAAGGATTTCAAGTCGCATTTACTGCTCCCAGCTCTCCGGGAGTATCTTTGGAAATCGGGGAATCCTTTGAATTCAAAGCAGCTACTTCCTCACCAGCTACTATATCCTTTGAATTGGATGGAGTGGAAGTCAAGAAAGCCACTGATGTTTCTTCATTGAGCTACTTATATACTTCCTCTGCTGCAGGTAATTTCAAATTTACAGCTAAAGCAGTCAGTGGAAGTAATCAGGATACTGAAACAGTCGACATTGAGGTATTTGCTCCTTCCAACATCGCAGCCCTTCCTGCTGGAGCAAAGCTAGGAATCAATTACATTTCAGATTCAGAAGTCATTTTGGCACTTCATGCACCAGGGAAAAAACTGGTTCAGGTTATCGGGGATTTCAATAACTGGGAAAAGTCTCCGCAGTATCAGATGAACCGAACTCCCGATGGAGAGATTTTCTGGCTAAAGATCACGAACCTCATACCCAAGAAGGAATATATCTTCCAATACTTGGTTGACGGGTTGATCCGGATAGGAGACCCCTATGCTGACAAGACTTCTGACCCAAATGGGGATCAGGAGATCATTGCGCAGGGGAGATATGCTGGACTTTTACCTTATCCTTCCGGCAAAACTGAATTTCAGGCTACTTATCTGCAAACAGCCCAAGAACCATTTGCCTGGAAAAATACCTCTTACACCAAACCTAAGCCTGAAGAATTGGTAGTTTACGAATTGTTGGTTCGTGATTTTGATGAAAGGCGGACCTATAATGCCGTCATCGACCGACTGGATTATTTGAAGGATCTCGGTATAAATGCGATCGAACTCATGCCCGTAGGGGAATTTGAAGGGAATTTATCATGGGGTTACAATCCTTCCTTTTTCTTTGCTCCCGACAAATATTATGGAACCAAAAATGACTTGAAAAGACTCATTGACGAAGCCCATGGTCGTGGGATCATGATCATTCTGGACATGGTTCTGAATCATGCTTTTGGGCAGAGTCCCATGGTACGTCTCTACAATGATGGAGATTATGGTTCACCGACTCCTGACAACCCTTGGTTTAACCGTGTGGCAAAGCATCCTTTCAATGTGGGATACGACTTTAACCATGAAAGTAAATACACCCAAGCCTTTGTTGATTCGGTGAATAATTATTGGTTGACAGAATACAAGGTAGACGGCTTTCGGTTTGATCTTTCCAAAGGTTTCACCCAAGTAGAGTCAGGAAACAATGTAGGTATCTGGTCACAATATGATCCTTCAAGGATTAAAATCTGGAAACACATCTATGACCGCATCAAAGTCAACCATCCCGATGCCTATGTCATCTTGGAACATTTATCCGACAATAGCGAAGAGCGGGAATTGGCGGATTACGGGATGTTGTTTTGGGGGAACATGAATTTTGATTTCCGGGAAATAGCCAAAGGTCAAAACAAAGATCTAGGTCAGGCCTATTACGCAAACAGAGGCTGGAAGCAGCCCAATCTGATCGCCTATCAGGAATCCCATGATGAAGAACGTGTCATGTGGGAAACCCTGAATTTTGGAGTGACTTCGCCTATCAATCTGAAGCAACTGGAAAATGCGGTGAATCGCAATCAGTTGATGACTGCTTTTTACTTTACTATTCCCGGACCCAAGATGATCTGGCAGTTTGGGGAATTCGGATACGATCTGGAATTGAATAATGACCGTCTTGGGATCAAACCCACCCGCTGGAATTACCTGGACAATCCACAACGTCAGCGCTTATTTAAGCTCTACCAGGAAATGATTTCATTGAAAGAAACGCATCGGGTATTCTCAAAGCCTGATAAGGCAACCCTCAATCTAAGTGGAGGAATCAAGTCGATCACCTTGGAAAGCCCGGATTTGAATGTAGTTCTCCATGGAAATTTCGGCCTTTCCAACGTTGGGAATATTGCTTTGAATTTCCCTAAAACTGGGAAGTGGTACAATTATTTTACCGGAGAGGAATATAACGTGACAGGGTCCACACTTAATTTCGGTCTTAGATCCAGTGAGTTTTACCTTTTCACCGACAAGAAACTTCCAACTCCTCCCCAAGGCATATTACAGGTTGATTTTGTGACTTCTATTCCAGTGGAATTGATGGATGAGGGTTCATTTCGAATCTATCCTGTGCCCACTTCAGGATCCTTAAATGTAGAATTACCGGAGGAAATGGCTGGTTCAAATTATCGCATTGTAGATATGACTGGCAGGTCCTTGGTAGAAGGTAAAACAGATAAGAATAGCCAGAAATTAGAATTGGATGTGCGGAATATTCAGGCAGGGATTTATATCTTTGAAGCTTACGATACTAAAAATGTGCTAGTAAAGCGCTTCATCAAAAGATAAAATACGCAACACCGCTATGAAATTTAAACCAGGAGTAAAGTACGGAGAAGAACTTAGGGATCTATATGCCTACGCAAAAGAGAATGAATTTGCCATGCCGGCAGTCAATGTGATCAACACCAATTCGGTCAATGCCGTGATGGAAACTGCAAAAAAGGTGAATTCCCCGGTAATCATTCAATTTTCAAATGGAGGAGCTCAATTTTATGCAGGTAAATCTCTTGCCAACGATAAACAGCAGGCCAGTATAGCCGGAGGGATCTCCGGAGCACATCACGTTCATTTGATGGCAGAAGCTTATGGAGTACCGGTTGTACTTCATACAGATCATGCTGCCAAGAAGTTATTGCCATGGATTGACGGTTTATTGGATGCCGGCAAAAAGTACTATGCTACGCACAAGAGACCCTTGTACAGTTCGCACATGCTGGACTTGTCCGAGGAACCCTTGGAAGAAAATGTCGAAATTTCATGTGACTACTTCAAAGAGTTCGTGAAACTGGATATGGCCATCGAAATTGAACTTGGCGTCACTGGCGGAGAAGAAGATGGAGTGGATAATACCGATGTGGATTCATCAAAGCTTTATACTCAGCCTGAGGAAGTTGCTTATGCTTATGAGCATCTGAAAGAAATCGGCGATCTATTTACTATTGCAGCCGCTTTCGGTAACGTGCATGGTGTGTACAAGCCAGGGAATGTTTCCTTAAAGCCAGTTAT
>CAZFSC010000059.1:0-19485 GCA_964521585.1 uncultured Limnohabitans sp. | reverse complement strand
TCACCATCCCCTTGAAATAAGATCTGTTTCAGTATGCTCATTTGAGGATTTTTTCACCTAATTATATTAGAAGAATACCCTGAGTTTTTAATTAAGTCACTTAGAATGACCCTTGATCCACATCTTTCAAAAAACTGATCAATCCAGGAAAAAAGTGAATTGGATCATCATATTGACTGAGATGACTCCCGTTGGGACAAAGTAGAAATCTTCCTTTTGGAAATTCTTCTGACATCCACTTCATGTGAGCGGGATCCATCGTATCATGAGAAGCTCCAATTACTAAAGTAGGAACAGTGATTTTCTTTAAATCTGCTTTTCTATCCCAACCTGACAAGGAAGCTCCGGGAGTAATCCCAAATTCGCTATAGCCTTGCATGTACACATAGACTTCAGGATTCACTTCCCCCATCATCTTCACAATCTCAGCCGGCCATTCGTCAGCGGGCTTACGAAGCACGTGATAAGGATAGTGATGCTTGCTCAAAAGTTCCATATACCTCGGATTTTCAAAATCACCAGTGCGCTCGATCTCCATCAACTCAGCATATACTTCTTTTGGCATTTGGAGCGCAAGGACCTCCTTGGCGTATTTTTCGTATTCATCCAAGTTTGACATCATATTGGAAATGATCAATCCTTTAATATTTTGCTGATGCTGTAGTGCGTATTCGATACCGAGCATTCCTCCCCAGGACTGCCCAAAGAGGAAGAAATTATCTTTATTTAGTCCTAAAGCCTTTCTGACCTGTTCTACTTCATCCACAAACCGGTCGATCGTCCAAAGGGTAGAATCACTAGGCTGATCGGAATGAGCGGAGCCCAATTGGTCATACCAGATAAATTCAATCCCCTCCTGAGGCAAATAGTCTTTGAAATTCGCATACTGCTGGTGAGTCATACCAGGACCACCGTGTAGCAGCAGAACTTTTATGGTAGGATTATCACCTATCTGTTGAGTAAACACCTGAAATTCTCCCTTTGGAGTCTGAATCGGAATCATTCGAATATTTTCTTTCTGCAATACTGAGGTAGATTCTGAATCAGTTTCCATGGATTCTGTTTTGCTTTGGCAGGAAAACAAACCAGCCAACAGGAGAGAAAATAAAATCAAACGATTTTTCATAAGTGCTGCTATTTTTGATTGTCAGAGTCAACCACTTCTGTTTGACAATATGGAATACTTAAAGGTCAGATTCAAAAATCCTCATATAAAAAAATCCAAGTCTATTGACCTGGATTTTTTTGACTTCTGACTTTGTACTTTTTCCTTTCAGACTTTCTCCACCCACTCCACTCCCGTATCCTTCCATACCCGCTCCGTGGCAGAATTGAGGACAGCCTCGCAGACTTTCTGTGTTTCAAAAGCATCCCGAAAAGTTGGATGGCAGGACTCTCCCATTTCCAGACTATGGAAAAAATCTGCCACTTGATGGATAAAGGAATGTTCGTAACCGATCGAGGTCCCCGGAATCCACCAGCGATCCATATAAGGATGATCTCCATCAGTCACGTGAATTGATCTCCACCCCCTGACTATCCCTTCGTCACTATGGTCAAAATATTCCAGGCGGGTCAAATCATGTAAATCCCATCGGATGGATGCATGTTCACCATTGATTTCCAAAGTATATAGTGCCTTATGTCCTCTTGCGTATCGGGTAGCTTCAAATAGTCCCAGAGAACCATTCTCGAAATGACAATGGAAGATACAGGCATCGTCTATCCCTACTTTTTGCTTCTCGCCGGTGTGCTGATGCACCCGCTCTTTGATAAAAGTCTCAGTCATGGCAGAGACATCTTTGATTCCGCCATTGATCCACATGGCAGTATCGATGCAGTGCGCCAATAAATCTCCGGTAACTCCCGAACCGGCAGCATCCACATCCAATCTCCAAAGGGCATCTCCTCCCTGAGGCAAATCAGGATTGATGGTCCAGTCCTGAAGGAAATTGGCGCGGTAATGAAAGATTTTTCCAAGTTTTCCAGAAGCCACGATATTTTTCGCCAAGGTCACGGCTGGTACGCGGCGGTAATTGTACCAAACGGTATTTTTTACTCCTGCTTTTTCTACTGCATCGAGCATTGATTTTGCCTCTGCGACAGTTCTTGCCAGGGGTTTCTCACATAATATCATTTTCCCTGCTTCAGCCGCCGCAATGGCAATTTCGGCATGCATGTCATTTGGGGTGCAGATATCCACTGCGTCAATATCCTCCCGCTCAATGACCTTGCGCCAATCGGTTTCATAAGAATCGTATCCCCACTGCTCTGCAAAGGCTTTGGCTTTTTCTCCCCTTCGTGAGCAACAGGCCTGAAGTACAGGAACATATTCGTATTCCGGAAAAAAGTCAGCCAAACGCTTGTAGCCATTGGTATGAATTCGGCCCATCAGCCCGGTGCCGATGAGTCCGATTCTTATCTTTTTTTTCATTATTGAAATATTTTAATATTGGAAAATTGAGTTAAAAGGTTGGAAAGTGGTAAGGTTGTAAAAGTTTTATGAGATTTATGATTTTTGATTTCATATCATACATCAACTATCTAAAATCCTAACTCACCCCTTCCATCCATGTGCATTTCTGACCCGGATCATTGCAGCCAGAATATCATTCCAGGTTTGTTGATTTTCCATTACAGAATTTGGAAACATGCATCCGTCCCAACAAATATGTTGCATCGCCTTCGTCAAATTACCGTTTTCATCCCGAAGCCAGTAGCCAGCATCATGGGCAATGTCCAAAACTCCGTTCGTATCTGTGGCCTGGCAATGCCTTCCCGTTTTGTCATGCGAACCTGATCCAAAGACCGAGCCGTCATTTTGAGCGACATGGAAATCGATAGTCCAGGGCCGGAGTGCATCGGCTACTTTTTTCACGGCGGATTTGATTGCTCCCCGATCTTTTAAATCAGCATTTTCGGGAAGTATCCGATGCTCAGGGGCATTGTAACCCATGGTATACAAAAAGGTATGGGACATATCCGCCTGGAAACCGATATTCGGCCGATCCACCATTTCCAGAGTTTCCAGCATGTATTTCCAGCTATGCATTCCACCCCAGCAGATCTCACCTTCTGCAGCCAGCCGCTCTCCAAAATCTGCCGCCACATCACAGGCTTCCCGGAAAGTTTCCACGATTTTCTTTGTGTTCTCTTTAGGATCCTTGGCCCAATCTGATACACCTGCAGCAGAATCTATCCTCACGATCCCATATTTCCGAACTCCCAGCTCGTTGAGTTTTTTTCCAAACTCACAGGATTTACGGACCATTTCTACAAAAGTCTTTCGCTGTTCCTTGCTCCCCATAGCTGAACCTGCCCAAATCGGAGCCACCAGCGAACCTACATTCAGATTATATTTGGCGACTTTCGAGGCAAGTTTTTTTGGTTCATCTGGATCATCGAGATTGAAATGAGGCTCCAATAAGCCCACATCGATCCCGTCAAATTTCACCCCATCTACCTCTGCCGCCGCAGTCATGGCTAGAAGTGCGTCAAAAGGAATGATCGGTTCAGAGTCCGGTCCTTTCCCTACGAGTCCCGGCCAAGTGGCATTGTGTAATTTTGGGTAATTGTTCATGGTTTATTGGAGTTTGAAAGATTGGAAGATTGATAGTTTGGAAAATTTGAAAATTAACGTGCTACAGAACAGTTGAGATCGAATCTTAAACTTTTTTGTCAACTGTCGACAGACCACGGTCCACAGCTTACCATTTCCTACTTCAATTCTTAAGACAAAGATTAAAGTTTCTATAGTGCATCTGTCGACTGTCGACAGTGGACTGTTGACTATTAGATGACCAAATCCGGATTTTTTGGACCAAAGTGTTTCAGCATCACAATCGGATCGGTCTTCGAATGATTGGTGATTTTCACTCCGGCTTTCGCAGCAGATTCCGAAACAAAATACTCGTCATGTGTGAGTTGGCCAAATCGGATAAGGGAAGGTGTCTCGATATCCCAATTTCCCATCATCCCGTGACCTTGCATCATGATCATTCCATAAGCTGCATTGTCTTTAATCGTCACGGTCTGTCCCGGAAAAACCGTCAATTCCTTAGCAGAATAATCATGCGACCGATAGCAAATCCAGGCATCGTGATAGCCTGCTGTATTCATTTTCTCTACATCCTCCACAGGCTTAGGCTCCATGTAGTGATTGTCCATTAGATTTGGATTGACATTGAGGTCCCAATCGATCATTTCCAACAATAGCTCATAATCACCCCATCGGTCTTTCGGTGTAGCATTCCAGAGCAATTCCTCTGGAATAATCGCCTCATTAACTAAAGATTGATACATAGCAAAAATATCCGAGGCTTTTTGTGGCTCATAGGTACAAAGAGATCCAGGAGCATGAAGCATACCCGGCGGCACGTCCCATCCAGTTCCCGGCTGAAGTTTAAATGCCTGCGAATAATTGGTGATTCTATTATCTCCGTTATTGAAATTTTTCAGGCAATCCAAGATGGTTTCTTTACTGGTCCCAGACGCGATTCCAAAAAAAGTATATGGAAAATCACCTCCATGATTATTGACCTGAGGCGGGAAATAATACGCTTCCGGCTTTCCTTTTTGTCCAGTCAGTTTCCCATATTCATCGCTTGGGTGAATGTGATGAGGCAAAGGCCCCATATTATCAAAAAACTTCGAATACATCGGCCAAGACTTGTGCTCATTCCAAAGCCGATCCCCGATAATCTGAGCTCCCAATTCATCGATGGCATCTTTGAGAAGAAAAAGATCTGTTTTTCCATTCTCTTCAAAAGCGATTTGGCTGAGGCCTTCATTTTTACTGGTCAGTGGCCCATTTTGAGCCGGAGTAGTCGAAGCAAACCAACGCTCATCGATTCCTCCCCGATTTCCACCAAGGCTGTAATAATCGTCTGGATGAAGTTTGATCCGCCGACCAGGTACACAAAATGACCGCGGAACCCAGGTTGGTGTTAATCTTAGAATTCCCTCTCCCTGTTCAAGGGCTTTTTTGGCTAGGCTCATTGGTGTTTATGATTTAGGATTGAAAGATTGGAAAATTTGAAAATTTGAAAGTTTTAAGGTTGGAAGGTTGAAAGGTTGAAAGGTTTGAAAGGTTTGAAAGTTGGAAAATTGTAAGATATAATTCATGGGACTTGATTAGTTAAAATTTAGCATTTGAGATTTTAAATTCTTCATTTTAAATTTCTGTATATCCACTTTATTATCAGTAACCTGAATAGATGAAGTCTTAATTTCATCCGCATCAGCTACTCCGCAGCGCAAAAGCGTGGACTGTTGACCTTTTACTGATGACTATTCTTCATTTTACATTTTAAATTCCTTTACTTTTTTTCCTGTCAGCACTTCCAGTTTTAATTCGTATTCTCGTTTTTCACCGGGTTCCAAAAGGATCAAACTTCCATCTTTCCGAGCGTTGGTTTGACCTATCGGCGGATGAGTCGCCGGTTCTAGTGCTGTCACATATTCGTTCTTTCCCCAATGCTGCCAATTGATCAACCAGGGAAGTTGGGATTTTCTGAATTTTATCTTCAAACCCAAACCAAGTTCATCATTGGCGAAGCCACAACTGACCTGATCCTGCGAATCCGCCTTTGGATCGATAAAGGCTACCTCCTCTCCGAAGCCGGAATGTGCTTCTATCGGAGCAGCGCAGCGGGTAAATTGAAATTTTTGATTAAAACCGGTGATACTTTTTCCCTTTGACTTGATCACTCCTTGCCAAACGATGCGAGTCCCTTCATCGATCAGTGGCCATCCGCAATTGATATGATACAGCAACATATGAGGAGCTGGTGAATTACCCCTATTGATAACCGTATCCCGCACCGTAATCGCTGCCGAGCCCAAACTTCCTGAAATACTCCTAGTCAGTTCCAGACTAGGACCGAAAGTATTTGTCTCCCGAACTTTCCCAACGATTTCAAAAGACAAATCTCCTGTGAAAATATCCGGTTGCTTGATCGAGACTAACTCAGCAGCAATATTCGAATAATTGCCATGCAAACCCCTTGAACCTGTTTCATCTTCATTTGGAGGACCTGCATTAGAAAGTCCACAGGTAGTGAGTAAACCTCCGCCGAAAGTTCGAAGCCAATCAATTCCTTGATTCGAGAAAGGCTGAGGAGCTAAGCCTCCTGCATGGGAGATCCAGGCTAAGCTATTTTCTTGAAAAAATGCATCCAGAATATCCATTCCCCGATCCAGCACTACTTTATACCGAAGACCAGTACCCGTATTGACCCAAGCGATCCGGTTTCCTTTGCCACCCCCATTATCCAAAATGGAGGTTTCAATCCCTCCGAGTTGATGGGAATTGGACAGTTTGTATTTCCAGCTTTGGCTATCGCTTGGATTCATTTTGGGTTTTTGTAGGAATTCAATCTAAAAAAAAGCTTCTCCGACACTATCCTGCTGTATAAGGTAGGTCCAGAAGATTTGATTTTAAGTTAAAAAAAAATGGAGAGGGAAAATACACCGCTGGTCAAAAGAATTTGACTTTTAGCCGATCTACAACTTTTTCAACACCAGATTCCTGTACTCCACTTTCATGGGCGGTCCCACATGTACCTGCAAACCAAGTAGCCCCTTTAGGCTTCGATTTTTCAAATCTTCGTCATGGACTTCACTCATCAGAATTCCGTTGACATAATGCTTCATGACATTCTCCTTCACGATCAGGTGCATCGTATTCCAGTCCCCTTTTTTGATTTTGGAGCCAAGTTCAGCCCGATCGCCTAATTCCTTTTCCAGATTCAGACCCTTCCAGGCATTGCGCTCTACATAATCCCTCAGATTACTGATAGCATCAGGTTGGGACTTGATCCGGGTTTGCTGTCCCCGATAAGCGAGGGTAGTCCGCTTCCGCTCCTCATAGTTTTGGCCGGTGTAAGTATTCTTACCATCGATATCCGCCTGATAGCCTCTCAGCGCAAAAGGAATTCCCTCGACTCGCTCACTTCGATATTGGATTCCGGAATTTCCATTTTCTGAAATCCTGAATTCCGCTTTCAATTCGAAATCCGCTAACTCCTCTTTATAAATAAGAAAAGTATTGGCTTCCAGTTTAGTCTCCGGAGTGATTTCACCAACGATCGCAGCGTCTTGGACGGACCAATAGGTCGGATCACCTTCCCAGCCTTTAAGGGTTTTTCCATCAAAAATCAGCTGAAAATCAGTTTGGTTTGGCTGAAAAGCTGCCTTCGAAAGTCTCCCCGATGGGTCTTGGGCAGGACGGAAAATAAATTGAATTCCTATGTAACCTAGAAGGATGAATATTCCAGCTGCTTCCAGGATCAGATATTTTCGTATGAAAGTGCCCATCATTTCGAAGCTGTAGTTTTATTTTGATAAACTTCATGATCAGGATTTCCCCCTGAGATCAGGTAAGCCATCAAATCTTTCAATTCTTCCTCATTCAGTCGATTGATCATACCCGGCAGCATGATTGAAACTTCAGATGCTTTGGTATTTTTCACCTCACTCTTCGCCACGGTGCGAATGACATTAGGGGCAAAGGGATTCTGAGAAATGTAATAATTGGTCTCATCCTCATTGGTCAATCGACCCACAATTGATCCTCCGGCTTTGAGCTCCAGAATCGTTGCTTCGTATTGTTCAGAGATCTCCTCACTTGGATTAATAGTCGCATTTAAAATATCCTTTGCAGAAAATCGTGTACCTAACTGAGTCAGATCAGGACCGATGACCCCACCCTCTCCCTGCATGGTATGACAGGATTGGCAAAGCGTGGCCGCATACATCGCTTTTCCTCTTACCAAATCGCGTCCGCTTAGATTTTCTACCAGTGGCAATGCCTCCTCCACTGTCCATCTTCTTCCAGGTCCTTCTGGCTGAATAGCAGATTCTGCCAGTTCATTTCCGCTTCCGGTCAGCATGGATGCTCCGGAAAGTTCATTGTACTTTTCAAAATCCCCTTTTGGAACATTTATCAATGCCATTTTTCTGGCCCGATCAATAAATCCCACATAGCTTCTACCTCCCTTGAATTTGAAGGCGTTCTGGATCCAGGTAAAATAATCCGTCCATAATTCAGGATTCCAGCCAGTGTCAGCCCCGCCGAGTACTACAGCTAGATATGTCTGCTGGGCTGGCGGTACATTGGCCAGCATATTGGCGATATCCAGACCATACTGTGGATTCCGCATGATCAAGTCCGAAGAAGAGGTAAATGTCTTCTGGTAATCCGGATCATCTTCTGCACTTTTTAATAAGGCTAAGGTTTTTTCTACGGCATCCGGGGCATCAAGGTATACTAGTAATTTACTGAGTTCGCGGTCCAGATTATTGTTATTGGCAGGAAAGTGATTATTCAAATAAGTCACAAGTTGAGTCTGAACAGCTGATGAGGGTTTACCCTGACGATATAATATCAACTCGAAGGCCCGCAGCAAATCCTGCTTCTCTTTTTCATTTAATTTCCCATAGTCGATTGCCATCAGGTTTTGAAGCATGGACTCTGTGCTTCCCTCCTCAGTATGCCTTGCCAAAGCAATCATTGCTTGGGTCTTTTTTGTAGGGTTCTGCTCTTCCATTACTTTGCCTTTCCAGGATTCAACTGGCTGATGCTCTAAAGCAATCCTTGCCGCATATTGTACAAATCGATCCGCATGATCCAGATTTGCCCAGGCTTTTTCCAGGCCTTCTGGTGAAGCTCCGCTTTTGTGGAATTCTTCCAGTTCTCTCCGCAGTTTATTTTCAGCCGGAAGATCAGCTACTTGTATTCCTTTAACATTCTCTTCTATTTCTCCATCATAATAAACCCGGTACAGATCGGATTCTAACCTCCTTCCACCCGTCATGAAATACATGGCTCCATCGGGACCAATGATTCCGTCTGTCAGCGGAAGTGGAGAACCAGAAATAAATTCCTCTGCTTTAGCTTCGTAAGTCGCCCCTTTTGGGGTCAGCTCCATCGCATAAATAATCCCAAAACTCCAGTCAAAGGCGAAAAGTGCTTTCTGATATTTCTCAGGAAACTTAGCTCCTGTTCCAAACATCACATTGGTAGGAGAGCCTTGCCCAATGTTCAAAGTTGCCGGTAGATTATCCGGGTAAAGCGGCGACCATTTTTGATTTCCGGTCCTCCAGCCGTATTCCGAACCACTGGTGACATGACAGATTCGGGTAGGTCGATACCAAGGCATCCCAAAGTCCCATTCCATATCCGAATCATAGGTAAAAAGATCTCCAGCTTCATTGAAGGCGATATCAAAAGCATTGCGATAGCCGGCTGAGATCAGTTCGAAATAAGATCCATCTGGCGAGAAATTAGCGACCCAACCTCCTGGTGCCATCCGGGTGTTGGCATGCCCTCTGGGATCTTTGATTTCGGGGAAAAGATTGTCCTCTTCCCAGACTCTTGGTAGGCGATAGGCATCCATTTCAGGGACATCCACATGATTTCCAGCTACCATGAAAAGCGACTTTCCATCAGGGGAAAGCTTAATACTATGCGGTCCATGTTCACCAGGCTCGCCCGAAAATAGCTTTATAGTAGTTACCGTCTCATATTGATCATCCCCATCCAAATCCTGGATTCGATACAATCCTGTGCTCTCTTTGAAAGTCTCGTTTCCATTGTGATTCACCATCACATAAATACTATTGAACGCGTACAGCAAGCCTTGCGCATAGCCCATTCCTACTTGAGGCTCGGCTACATTGCCGATGATCAGTTTTTCGATTTTTGGTGCCAAAGAATCCGATCCGATCGCAGGAATCTCCAACCGGTATAGAAATCCATACTGATCCGCTGTGATCAGCCGGTTTTTATCATCAAAAGTCATCGCCACCCAGCTACCTTGATCCATCTCACCGGGGCTATATATGTGCTCAGCTTTAAAACCTTCAGGGAGTTTGAGTTTGGCTACTTTGGGATGAAGCGGAGCTTCTTCCTTTTTTTCCTGGCAGGAAAAAATCATAACAAACACAATCAAAACAAGGGGGAATCGCAAATGATGAAGGTTCATAAAATCGTGATTAGGGAATTAGAGGAAATTAAATTTAAAGATTTCAGCAAGAAAAGCATCCGAATTTTCTACCGCTTAGATAAAATAAGACCGATAGAAGTTTGATCCTTTAGCTTCGGGGTTCATTTTTTGATCGTAATCGAAATAAAACCGATATTTTAGGCTATCCAATCCTGTTCTATCCTGCGGGTCGACTTATTCAGGATAGAACAGGATAAGGATTAGAATTAAATTCTACCAATTGGATACTATTTGAAAAAATCCCCGATCAATGAATTTCAAATCTCCCTCATTCAACCTGCTGCTTTTATCAGTTCTCATCCTTATGGGGTGCGAGAAAAAAAACCACCTGGAGTTAGAGCCGAATTCAACAATTGCGCTCGTTGGAAATAACCTTGCCTCCCGAATGATGGACTATGGGACTTTCGAAACAGAGCTTTACCTCCGCTATCCTGACAAAGACCTCATCATCCGAAATATGGGAGACCCGGGAGACACCCCTGGATTCAGACCCAGATCCGGCACCAAGGACCCTTGGGCATTCCCCGGCGCAGCAAACTATCAGGATGAATATGCCACTCCCTCAGGTTCTGAAGGTTTTTTGGAAAAACCAGATCAATGGCTGAGCAGGCTAAAAGCTGACGTAGTCATCGGCTTCTTTGGTTTCAATGAGTCTTTTCAGGGAATAGAAGGACTTGAAAACTTTAAGGCAGAACTGGATGCGTGGATCAAGCACAGCCAACGACAGAAATACAACGGAGATACCACTCCACAATTGGCTTTGGTCTCCCCCATTGCAATGGAAGACTTATCTGACCATCTGGATGTGCCCAATGGTAAAAAACAAAATGAAATTTTGGAGCGCTATGTCGAAGGCATGAAAGAGGTCGCAGCGCAGAATAAAATATTGTTCGTGGATTCTTTTTCCCCAAGTCAGAGTTGGTACAGTGAAAGTGAGGAGCCGCTGACAATCGACGGTTCCCAACTCAATGAAGCTGGCTATGAACGGCTAGGGAAGCTGCTGGCTGATGAGATTTTTGGAAAGGCTACTTTGAAATCAGAAGAAAACCGAGCTTTGGTCGAAGCTGCAGTAGCAGAGAAAAACTGGCTTTGGTTGAATGACTATAAAATCCCAAATGGAGTTCACGTCTTTGGCCGGAGATACGATCCTTTCGGACCGGACAATTATCCCTTCGAGCAAGAGAAAATCCGTCAAATGACTGCTATCCGGGATACTGCCATCTGGATGGCCACCAAAGGAGAAGTCAAAGATTTAGCCGCTGCCGATTCGAAAACCCGGAAATTGCCGGAGGTAGAAACTAATTACAATCCGGATCAAAATGGGAGTTTGGAATATAAGTATGGTGAAGATGCCTTAAAAGAAATCAAAACAGCACCAGGCTATAAGATCGAACTTTTTGCTTCCGAAGAAGAATTTCCGGATTTGGCCAACCCTGTTCAACTTTCTTTTGACAACAAAGGAAGATTATGGGTAGCTACCATGCCCAGCTATCCTCATTACAAACCAGGTGATCCTCGGCCAAAGGATAAATTGCTGATTTTCGAAGACACTGACCAGGATGGAAAAGCAGATAAACAAACCGTTTTTGCAGATAATCTGCATCTTCCAGTCGGTTTCGAATTGGCACCGGAAGGGGTGTATGTCTCCCAGGGCAATAATCTGATCCTGCTGATCGATGACAATCAGGATGATAAGGCGGACAGAAAAGAAATCTTACTGAGCGGATTTGATGATCATGACACCCATCATGCCATTTCGGCTTTCACCACAGATGAGTCCGGCGCGATTTACATGGCAGAAGGTGTTTTCCTTCACAGCAATATAGAAACCTCCTATGGCCCTGTCCGGGCTACTAATGGTGGTTTTTACCGCTACGAACCCAAACGCCATAAGCTGGAGCGGGTCAACCAAGTCAATATCCCCAATCCCTGGGGCATCGCATTTGACGAATGGGGACAAAACTTCTACGCGGAGACTTCCGGTCCAAATGTAAACTGGATGCTCCCCGGATCGACTTTGCCCCGCTACGGAAACGCCAATTACAAGGGACCCAATCTGATTGAAAAAGCACAGATGGTACGACCGACCTCCGGACTGGAATTCATCCATAGCCGGCATTTCCCGGAAGAAGTCCAAGGCGATATGATCATCAATAATACGATTGGATTCCTCGGCACCAAGCAGCATCAAATGGTTGAGGATGAAGTAGGCTTCCATACTAAATTTCGCCAGGATCTGGTCTATTCTAGTGACCGGAATTTCCGTCCAGTGGATATGGAGATTGCTCCAGACGGATCACTTTATATCGTGGATTGGCACAATATCCTGATCGGGCACATGCAACACAATGCCCGGGATCCGTTGAGAGACCACGTGCACGGAAGAATCTACCGCGTCACTTACCCAAGCAGACCCTTGGTCACTCCTGCAAAAATCGACGGAGCAAGCATATCCGAACTGCTGGAAAATCTAAAACTTCCTGAATATCGGACTCGCTATCGTACCCGAAGAGAGCTTCGAGGAAGAGATACACAAGAAGTAAATGACGCAGTGAGCAAATGGATTACCCTATTGGACAAAAACGATCCAGATTATACCCATCATTTGTTGGAAGGATTATGGGTGACCTGGGGCATCAACAAAGTAAATCAGGACCTTTTAAGGCAATTATTGAAATCTGATAATCATCGTGCCAGGGCTGCGGCAGTGCGTGTGCTTCGCTATACTGGACATCAGGTCGAAGATCAGGCCGAATTGCTGATGGCCGCGGCTAAAGATCCAAATGGTCAAGTCAGGATGGAAGCCATCGCTGCAGCAAGCTGGTTGCCAAGAGAGATTGGGTTGCCGATTTTAGAAGCAGCCGAAAAGCAGCCTCAAGATGATTTATGGATAAAAGGCACATTGGAGACGGCCGTGGCCCATTTGAATGGCCTCTCGGTTACAGAGAAAAAAGAGGAAGACATCAAATCCTCGCTGACTGGCTCAGATCGGGAATTATTTATATTGGGAAAAGAAATTTATGCCCGTGAAGGATTTTGTTCTACCTGTCATCAGTCAGACGGAGGAGGGCTTTCAGCCTCTCAATTCCCTCCACTGCGAGGGACTCCCTGGGTCACTGGCAGTCCAGAGCGGATGATCAAAATCGTACTCAAAGGGATCATGGGTGAGATGGAAGTTGCCGGGAAAGTATATCCCGGACAAGTGCCGATGACGCCCTACGAAGGCATGCTAAATGATACCGAAGTGGCAGCAGTTTTGACCTATGTTCGCAATTCTTTTGGAAATAATGCCTCCCCGGTCTCTCCGGAACTTGTGAAAAAAGTACGTGAGGAAACCAAAAATAAATCGGGTTTTTGGAATGCATCGGAGCTATTAAAAGTCCATCCGCTGGAAAAGAACTGAGGATGGTGTTGAATCATTATTCATGAGTTTCAATTCAGTTTGTTCCGGGATTTTAAATATCTAGAGTTATTTCCGGAGAATTAATTAAAAGGAATTGAATCATGCAGGCCGCCGGAAATTTATTTTGGAAAAATAATTTTTCTACCGATTTACCATTATTTCAATAGATCCTAACATGATTTAAAATCAATACAGATCAAATGAACAAAACCGTTTTTGAAATTCCCAAGATGGATTGTCCTGCTGAGGAGAATTTGATCCGAATGAAATTGGATGGCATTTCGGGGATAGCGAATCTGGATTTTGATCTTGAAAATCGAAAACTGATTGTTTTCCACACCGGTCCATCTGACAACATCGCGAAATCCATTTCCGACCTAAAACTAGGGGGGAAGAAAATCTCAACTGAAAAAAGCGATCAGACAGTTTTTGAAGAAAACAGCAATCAAAAGAGATTGCTATGGACTGTCCTAGGAATCAATTTTTCATTTTTTCTGATCGAAATGACCTTTGGCTGGATATCAAAATCAATGGGGTTGGTCGCTGACAGTTTGGATATGCTGGCGGATAGTTTTGTTTACGGGATCAGTCTCTTTGCCGTTGGTGGTACGGTTATCCGGAAAAAGAAGATCGCAAAAATTGCCGGTTACTTTCAGATTCTATTGGCTTTAATCGGATTCTCTGAGGTTCTAAGACGGTTTTTTCAGGTAGAGCAGCTTCCGGATTATTCTATTATGATTATCGTTTCGATAGGTGCGCTGATCGCAAATGGAGTGTGTCTCTACCTGTTAAACAAATCCAAAAGCAACGAAGAAGCGCATATGAAGGCCAGTATGATCTTCACTTCCAATGACGTAATAATCAATTTAGGAGTCATTCTGGCAGGAGTCCTGGTAATCTGGCTTGATTCAAATAAACCCGATCTGATCATTGGTACGATAGTTTTTGCACTTGTGATCAGAGGTGCTTTTCGAATCCTGAGATTAAGCAAATAAAAATCATCAAATCTCCTGGAGCCGATTCCTTTTATCCCCTAGCTCATTTTTGTAATTTCACTGAAGCTAAAAGGTAGAAGACTCATAGGTATTATCTATCGAAAAATGATTTCTATAAACAATCCTTTTGGGTAAATTTACAATCCAAAAGAAAAATTAACCCTAAGTAATATGGACAACAAGAAAAACCCACACTCATCTGATCATGCCAAAGAGTATGACATGCAAGGCCCAGTTGGGTCAAATGAAGGAGCAAAATGCCCCTTCTCCAGCGGAGCACTTAGCAAAACTGCTGGCGGAGGAACCTCCAACAGAGATTGGTGGCCTAATCTTCTAAACCTGAATATTCTTCGACAGCATTCTTCTCTATCCGATCCCATGGGAGAGGATTTCGACTATGCTGCCGAATTCAAAAGCCTAGACTTGGCTGCCGTAAAGAAAGATTTGGCAGATTTGATGACAGATTCTCAGGAATGGTGGCCGGCAGATTATGGTCATTACGGACCATTTATTATTCGAATGGCATGGCACAGCGCAGGAACGTATAGAATCCAGGATGGCCGAGGAGGAGGAGGATCTGGATCTCAGCGTTTTGCTCCGCTAAACAGCTGGCCGGACAATGCCAACCTGGATAAAGCCCGATTATTACTTTGGCCTATCAAACAGAAATACGGAAAAAAAATATCCTGGGCGGATTTGATGATCCTTGCAGGGAATGTGGCTTTGGAAACTATGGATTTCAAAACCTATGGATTTGCCGGGGGTCGTGAAGATGTCTGGGAGCCGGAGCAGGATATCTACTGGGGATCGGAGACCGAATGGCTTGGCGACAAGCGCTATACCGGTGACCGTGAACTCGAAAATCCACTTGGAGCTGTTCAGATGGGATTAATTTATGTCAATCCAGAAGGCCCTAACGCTAATCCAGACCCATTGGGATCTGCACGTGATATCCGGGAGACTTTTGGTCGAATGGCAATGAATGATGAGGAAACTGTAGCCTTGATCGCCGGAGGACACACTTTTGGAAAAACGCATGGTGCTGCAGACCCAGCCAAGTACGTGGAAAGAGAACCAGCAGGAGCGGGCATAGAAATGCAAAGCTTAGGTTGGAAAAATAATTTTGGTTCCGGTTCCGGAGGCGATACCATCACTTCAGGATTGGAAGGTGCCTGGACCACTACTCCTACCAAATGGAGCAATAACTATTTTGAAAATCTATTTGGCTACGAGTGGGAACTGCATAAGAGTCCGGCTGGCGCTCACCAGTGGCGCCCTAAAAATGGAGGTGGAGCAGGTACTGTGCCTGATGCGCATGATCCTTCCAAAAAGCATGCACCGTTCATGCTGACTACGGATATCGCGCTTAAAGAAGATCCTGAGTATGCAAAAATCTCCAGAAGATTCTACGAGAATCCGGATGAATTTGCAGATGCTTTTGCCAAAGCCTGGTATAAATTAACACACCGGGATATGGGTCCTAAATCCAGATACCTCGGACCTGAAGTGCCTGAGGAAGATTTGATCTGGCAAGATCCAATCCCTGCTGTTGACCATCAGTTGATCGATGAAAACGATATCAAATCGCTCAAAGGAAAAATCCTTGACACAGGACTAAGTGTTTCAGAATTGGTATCTACTGCTTGGGCTTCTGCTTCTACTTTCAGAGGATCTGACAAGCGAGGCGGTGCCAATGGTGCCCGTGTAAGACTTTCCCCACAGAAATACTGGGACGTGAACAATCCGACCCAACTTTCCAAAGTTCTTGGCAAACTGGAAGGAATTCAGAATGATTTCAACCAGTCACAGTCCGGGAATAAGAAAGTTTCTCTTGCGGATTTGATCGTATTGGCTGGCTGTGCTGCGATCGAGAAAGCAGCTGAAAAAGCAGGTCATTCAGTCTCAGTACCCTTTACTCCAGGAAGAACCGATGCTTCTGCAGAGCAGACAGATGTGCTATCATTTGCCGCTTTGGAGCCTTCTGCTGATGGATTCAGAAACTATTTTGTAAAAAAACACAAAGCTTCTCCAGAAGAAATGTTGATCGATAGAGCGCAATTGTTGACATTGACTGCCCCTGAAATGACTGTATTGCTGGGAGGCATGAGAGTACTGAACACCAATTATGATCATTCGAAGCATGGAGTATTCACTAATCGTCCCGGAGAATTGACCAATGACTTCTTTGTTAACCTTTTAGACCTTGGAACTACTTGGAAGGCTGCTTCTGAAGCTGATGAAGTATTCGAGGGACGTGACCGCAAGACCGGTGAGAAAAAGTGGACTGGAAGTCGAGTGGATTTGATTTTCGGCTCCAATTCGGAGCTTCGCGCCATTGCTGAAGTCTATGGCTGCCAGGATAGTCAAGAGCGATTCGTGAAGGATTTTGTCGCCGCATGGAACAAAGTGATGAATCTCGATCGATTTGATCTGGCTTAATTAAGCTAAAGAGTAAATGAAAAAGGTGGTTTCGCAAGAGACCACTTTTTTTTTGAGCTTTCCATGCACAAAACTTTTAAACACAGCGTCTATGATCGGGAAAATTGATCCAATTTGGATCGGATTAGTTTGAATCCATTCTCAGCCATATCCCAGGGCTCTGAAAAATTTCTCCAGACCCCGATTGCATTGGCAAAAGCCGGATCGTTTCGGGTAAAACCTTCTATGGTCAACCAGCCTTGATAACCTGTTTTCGCCAAAGCGGCAAATGTCTCATCAAAATTGATATGGCCTGAGCCTGGTGTACCCCGGTCATTCTCAGAAATATGAAAATGTCCCAATCGGGGAGCAATGAATTCGATTGCTGCTCCCAGTTTTTTCTCCTCCATGTTGGCATGATGCGTATCAAACATCGCTTTGATGTTAGGATGATCAATTTTGGCCAACAAATAATCCAACTGCCCCATGGTATTGCAGAGGTAACATTCGAATCGATTAAGGGCTTCCGGAGTCATCAGAATACCAAGCTGCATTGCATGGTCAGCCACTTTTCGTAGAACCTCTGCAGACCAATCGTATTCTTCCTCGATTGGCGCTCTGGCTGCAAAAGTGGCAAATGCAGAATGAAAAGGGCCGCAAAGGACTTGGGAATTGAGATTCGCGGCGCGGTCCAAAATCCATTTTAATTTTTCTTCTGCTTTCTTCCGAATAATTGGGTCTGGAGAAATCGGGTTCTCATCCGGGCCCATCACAGTTACAGTGGTTACTTCCAATCCGATTTTCCGGCAGTGATCTCCAACTAGACGGCAGGATTTTTCATCCGTACTTCCAATAAAAAACTCTGCTCCATCATATCCGATCTCCTTTAACCGGTCTAAAATCGGAAGTAAATCCCCTGATATTTCTGCGGACCAAGCCAGCACATTAAAACCTATTTTGTTCATTGTATCATTTTGTCAACGGGCCACAGTCCTCAGTCGACAGCCGCATATCGGTAGACCGTTGACCGTTGACTGTTGACCAAAATTTCACTTAAAATCCGCCACTTTCATTCCCTGCCGGAAAGTTCCAAAGCCGAAAGGAGAAGGACTGTAATCTCCAATAATTTCCACGGAAGATTCAGGATTGATGGCATCTTCCATGCCCAGCAAGAAGAAAGCAGCATTGATTATCAGTCTCCTCAAATCCTCACTTTTGAAATCAAGCGAAGCTCCCATGGTACTTACAAAAGCTGTCCCCTTCTTCCCTCCTTCCACCTGATAAGGAATTGTCCAGGCGATCGGCATAATGGACTTTTTCCAATTGAGTTGAGCATGCTCGCTGAGACCTAAGGTAGATTGTCCATACATCAGCACATTGGCAGATTCAGGTAGATTCTTCACCGTGTACACATCGGAAGGACCCCAGATATCTTCCACTCCTTTCAAGATAGGATGCTTTGCATTTTCATTTATCCCGTCTATTAAAGCCCTGGTTCCTTCTTTGCCGTGAATTCCATGATGGGCTACCCAAGTCTCGCCTAGAATGCGCTGGCCGAAACCCCGCTCCCATCCATCAACTTTACTTTGCCAGTCGTATTTGGCAAATTTGGAACTCGGATTTTTCTGATAGGCAAATGCATGTGTTGAAGTCCGGAGCGCAATAATCGGCTTTCCTTCTTCTATAAAATCCGCAATGTACTGCGTTTGTTCATCTGGCAATTCGCGAAACCGAATCAGCATAATCATCAGATCCGCACTCTCTAAATGCTCCAACCCCGGAATATTATTCGGATAATTTGGGACAATATTCCCAGACTCGGGCTCTATGGCAAAAAGCACGGTCGTTTTGAATCCATAAGTTTCCGAGAGGATCTTTGCCAACATCGGCATGGATTCTTCGGATCGGTATTCATCATCCGCAGCAAGAAGTACAACATGCTTGTCTTTTCCCGGGCCATCATTTCCTTCGAATTGGAGGAAAGTGACGCCATTCTGGGCAAAAGCTATGGATCCAAAAAAGACAAAAAATACTACAGAAAGAATTTGTTTAAGGAAAAACATAGCGCTTGGGTATTTGGGTTGAAAATTGGAATGATTAAATATAAAAGTATTATAAATCAGGAGGAATGAATCCTGAGATTTTTGAACGAATCGAAAAATCAGATTTCATTTGGGTCAAAAATGATTGGGAAAAACTTACCGCCCATTTTTTCTCCTTTGGGGATCACAGGAATACCTTCCAAAAGCGGTTCATCCGAATCAGAAACAGTTCCATCGGCAAAGACATTCAACACAAAGGCTTTGCGCGAGCGAGGAGAGAAATTGGCAAAACTCCCATGCACCAAAAGTGGATGATGGAATGCGGCGTGCCCTGCTTTCAATGGAATGGCTACCGGTTTGAAATTCGCCTTTTGTTCTTCCGTCATCATGGTCATCAGCCCGTCCATTTCCCCGGCTAAAGCTGGCTTATCCAAAAGCCCCCAGCGATGGGAACCCGGCACATACTGAAGGCAGCCATTTTCTTCCGTCGCATCATCCAACCCACACCAGCAGGTAAGATGTTGCATTTCGATCGTCCGAGTCCAATAGCTGTAATCCTGATGCCAAGCCACATTACCACCGTGATGGGCAGGCTTGCAAAACAACTGATCATGCCAAAA